>CALBTX010000066.1 GCA_937967685.1 uncultured Bacillaceae bacterium
GAACATTTTCTTTTTCATTGTCTTCATTATCTGCGTTTTCATTATTTGTGTTTTGGGTGGGGATCTGGTCCTTTTTGACCCAATTAATCAGCCCGCCGTCCAACATAAACTCAATTTGTCGTGGAGAAAGATCGTGACTCAATGACAGTGAGCCGTTCTTCCCTTTGATGTGGCAGGTGACCCGGTTTCCTGCTTGAATGGTTTGGCGTAAGTTTGAGAATACGAGCACATCCCCCTGCTTCAGCTGGTCGTAATCGGCATCATCGTCAAACGTCAAGGGAAGCACGCCGAAGTTGCATAAGTTTTGCCAGTGAATGCGGGCGAAGCTTTGGGCGACGACGACACGCAAACCGAGGTAACGCGGTCCGAGGGCGGCATGTTCGCGGCTCGATCCTTGACCATAATTGCTCCCGCCGACAATGGCATGTCCCCTCTGTTCACGGATCTTTCGCGCTCTTTTGGCATACGTATCATCGACGAGGGCAAAGGCAAACTCGCTGATTTTAGGCAAATTGCTGCGGTAGGGCAGGACACGTGCACCTGCCGGCAGAATTTCGTCCGTAGAAATGTCATCGCCCACTTTTAAAAGAATCTCCACTTCCATCTGATCGGGCAGGGGATCCATCTCGGGAATGGAGGCGATGTTCGGCCCTTTAACCAATTGTATTTTGCGGGATTCTTCTTCAGGCAGGGGTGGAATGAGCATATCTTTCAAAATGACGGGATCTTTCGGCTGTTCCACACGCGGATAAGCCATACCCCATTGTTTGGCCAAATCCCTGGGGTCGGTTATTTTACCGGTTAGAGCTGAGGCTGTGGCCGTTTCCGGACTGCAGAGGAATACTCTGTCTTCCCACGTCCCTGAACGCCCCGGAAAATTGCGCGGGACCGTGCGCAAACTGTTTTGTTCAGTGGCCGGCGCCTGACCCATACCGATGCACCCGTTACAGCCCGGCTGATGCAACCTGGCCCCCGCTTTGATCAAGTTGAGCAGCAAGCCTTCTTTTGTTAAGTTTTCCAGCAGCTCTCTGGAGGTCGGGTTGATATCGAAAGAAACGCCTTCAGCTTTTCGGCGGCCCTCCACCATTTTGGCCGCGATGGCGAAATCTCTATAGCCCGGGTTGGCAGAGGAGCCGATATAGGCCTGATAGATCGGTTCACCGGCGATTTCCCTGACCGGAACAACATTCCCGGGACTTGACGGCTTGGCGATCAATGGCTCCAACTCGGAGAGATTGATTTCCTCATTGATATCATATTCGGCGCCTTCGTCAGCAACGAGTTCCACCCAATCCTCTTCCCGTCCTTCCGACTTCAGGAAGCGGCGCACTTCTTCATCCGACGGGAACACCGTGGCGGTATTACCGAGTTCGGCCCCCATATTGGCGATGACGTGCCGATCCATGGCGCTTAAATGTTTCAAGCCGGGACCGTAATATTCGATGATCCGCCCCACGGCCGCTTTCACCCCGTGTCTGCGCAGCATTTCCAGAATGACATCTTTGGCGCTGACCCACTCGGGCAGTTGCCCGGTCAGCTTAACGCCCCAAATTTTGGGCATTTTAACATAGTAAGGTTTGCCGGTGATCGCCAGGGCCACTTCCAGACCGCCCGTGCCGATCGCCAACATGCCCAACGATCCGTTGGCGCACGTATGACTGTCCGAACCAAGCAACGTTTTCCCCGGTTTGCCAAGGCGCTGCATGTGCACGGGATGGCTCACGCCGTTGCCCGGTTCACTGTACCACATGCCGAAGCGTTTGGCTGCACTGAGCAAGAAAAGATGATCATCCGGATTTTTGTGATCCTCCTGCAGAACATTATGGTCTATGTATTGTGCAGACACTTCCGTCTTCGCCCGGTCCAAGTTCATCGCTTCCAATTCCAGCATGACCAATGTGCCTGTCGCATCCTGGGTTAATGTCTGATCAATTTTCAAACCGATTTCTTGCCCGGGAACCATATCTCCGGAAAGAAGATGATCTTTGATTAATTTCTGAGCCACATTGTATGGCATACGCTGACACCCCATTTGTTGAGCGTTGAATGTGTAGGAATACGGGTTTAGTTTTTGCGGAATGAAAGATTTTATGCTCTCTGAAAGAGGATATAACGCACGAGGATGCCGAGCGCGGCCCCGATACATAAACTGATGATGGGCAAAAAAATGGGACCGATATACACGCCGGACAAGTGGAAAACCGAAGAGTAAACCACCCCGATCGTACCCACGTAAGCGGCAAAAACGAAGGGCAGAAAGGAATACGGAGTGTCCCTTCCTCCGGCATCACGATAGGCATCCCACATGGCAAACAAGTAGACGCACGGGTAGAACAGCAGCCATTGATAATCCGTCTCCATGATGGCTTGCTGAGTTTGACCTTGAAAACTAAGGATGATGGCCATGTTGAGACGGGCTTTGACGTTGATCAGAAATTCGAAAAAAAGGAACAAGACCCCTTTGACATATTTGCTGTTCAAAAGTTGGCCCACTCCGGGGAGGGCGATGCTCCAAAGCAGAACCTCCAACTTGTCCTTCTTAGCCATAAGATCACTTCTTTTCATTTAATCAACGGGGCATCCCAAACCGTTTAAGAACAAAAAATATCACACGAAAGGGACTCATTTGAGATCATCCATTCAGTGACTCATTTGCGAGGTTCTCTCCAATCATCCAGCGTTCTCGGTTCCGCTTTCCGTCTGCGCAAAACGTTCAAGGGGAGACGAATGATTGAATCTTTAATGCCCTGCAAACTGTAAGGAGAAAAGGGGGATAAATAGTAACTGCCCATACTGCGCAACCCGACCAGATGGATGTTGATGGCGATATAGGCGATGATCACCCCGTACAACCCGAAAATGGCCGCTGCGACCATTAAGGCGAAGCGCAGCATGCGGAAACTGATGGCCACCGTAAAGCCGGGAATGGCGAAGTTGGAAATGGCCGTCAAGGCAACGACGATGACCATAATTGGGCTGACGATGCCGGCTCGAACGGCTGCCTCACCGATAATCAATCCCCCGACAACACCGATCGTCTGGCCGACATGCCGCGGCAGGCGAATCCCCGCTTCTCTCAACAGCTCAAATGTCGCTTCCATGATTAACGCTTCAACGAAGGAGGGGAAAGGCACGCCTTCCCGGGATCCAGCGATGGATAAAGCCAGTGTCGTCGGGATCATCCCTTGGTGAAATGAATTCATGGCGATGTACAACGCCGGGAGAAAGAGGGCGATGAAGGAAGCTGCATAGCGAAGAATGCGGATCAATGTCGCCAGCAGCCAGCGTTCATAAAAGTCCTCGGAGGAGATTAACAACTGATGGAAAGTCACGGGGGCCATCAGGGCGAATGGCGTCCCTTCCAGCAGGATGATGACATTCCCATTCAGCAATCCTCTGACACAATTGTCCGGCCGTTCTGTATGGAACAGCTGAGGGAAGGGGGAAAGCACATCGTCTTGAATATATTCTTCCAGGCTCCCCGTGGCCGGGACGTCATCCGTGTCGACGCAAGAGATGCGGTAGCGTACTTCCTCGACCAGTTGTTCGTTGGCGATGCCTTTCATATAACAGATGGCAAACGGCCTTTTCCCTCGTCGGCCCAGCGAACCGACCTGAATGGTCAAGTTTGGATCGCGTATCTTGCGGCGCAGAAGCATCATATTCGTCTTTAAATTTTCATTGAGGCCGTCCCGCGGGCCGCGGATGACGACTTCCGATTCCGGTTCTTCAATCGCCCGGTCTTCATAGCCGATCGTGTTCAGAATGATCAACCGCTTGAGTCCGTCAATGACCATTAAGGTTTTGCCGGACATGAATTGCAGTATGGCATTATCGATTGAATCGAGTACTCTGATTTCAGCCAAGGTGAGAATTTCCTCTTGTAATGAGGTGATAAATCGGTCGGTTATTACAGCGGGTGCGTCCTTGGCAGGCAGATGCAGAAGCGGTTTCAGAACGTATTCTTCGAGTGTCAGCCGATCACACAAACTTTCAATATAAAACAACGTGGCTGGGATTTTATGACCGATCTTGATCTCCCGCTGAATGACATCATCGCTTTCACCGACAATGTTTTGAATCGTTTCAACCGTGATGGACATTTTTGAAGAAAGTTCAATCTCATATTCGTCTCCTCGGCGCACTTTGTCACGGTTCAATTGTTTCAGTAATTTTTTAAACATGGCCATCACCTTTTGTGCGATCGTTTACGATCCAATCCTTCGTCAGTCATGTAATGTTCAATGGTAGCTTTCACGTGCACATCAATCTTAGCCTCGGTATACTTTCCGTCTTCACCGTCCCACGTCTCTTTGATGTCTTTCCAGTAGTCATATTCTTTTGCTCTTACTTTTTCATCGAATCGAAAGAGATCGACGTGAAATTCATGTTGAGCCCGATGCAGAAGATTCTCCACTTCTTTCTTGATCTGACTCTCAGCGGCTTTTTCCAATTCCATTAAGATACGGACGTTATCCACAAGCAAATCATTAACCCAGTTTTCTGAAAAAAAACCGCTTGTTTTTATCTCTAACCGAAAATGGTCTTCTCCGTTTTTTCGTTCATAAGAGAGCGAAGAATGAGACTCGGCGATTTCATAGGTAAAATGTTGTCCCCGAAAGGGGACTTCGACGTGAGTGTTAGTCTGTTCCCCCATAATCAAGTTGTATTCCATCATCTCCTCAGCATCTAACCAACCCACCATGACATTCTGAAGACCATTGAAGACGGCTGCTCCTTCCATGGAAAGCTTATGTTCTCCTTCATACTTGATGCCTGGAATGACATAGCTGACAGAGCCGAGCATCAAACGGCTGATATCACCGAATTCCCGGGGAGGCATCATTCCCGAAGCCGCTTCATAGTTTTCAGCCACTCTTTCGATATACATCGCCGTAAAATCTTCAAGCGGCGGTTGAACATCTAAAATTTTTTTCGCTTCTCCCCGGGAAATAAATACCATGCTTTTGCGACGCATTTCATGATCACGAACAAAAAGATCCATCACATGTTTGAGCAACCCCCGTTGGGCCAACTCTTCATGGATGATCAGCACGCGCGCATGCTCGAAATTGAGTCGGCGGCTACTGCTGTTCATGAGATTGCGGATGTTGTGAAAGTTGGATACGCCCACCATTGATTCATTGTAAAATGATTGTCCCCCGTTCATCCCTCCTCCACCGCCTCCGCCTTCGGTGCTCAATTGACCGGGGATGGCAATTTGGAAAGTCGATGTGAACAGGTTGTTTATGTTGACTCCCGGCATTGTTTCACGGATCTCTGTTATTTGCTCATCCTCGCCGTTCACCGGGTCTAAGGCTACGCCTATTACAAAGGCCAATTCTTCAATTTCACGCTTGTCCCAACATCCGCTCGTCAGGAATAAAACGGTGCACAGCAAAATGAAGACGGCTATTTTTTTTCTCATGAACAAACATCCTCTACGTTTTCCGATCGTTATGCATTGATGCGGTCCAGCGGGCCAGATAGCCACAGACCAGACTGAGGATAATCAAGCTGACCTCCAAAAACATAATCACTCCCCCAAAAAGGAATGCTTCGCTTATAGACGGAAAAATAAAAGCAAGCATAAAAATGATGAAAGTTACGCCGGACGTGATCCAGGCCGTATTGCCGCGGGGGAGAAACTGTTCTCTGATGTTTTGTACGGCAAGCAAATGGAACGTAGATATGGTGTTGAAAATGCTCATCATCCATAAGGTGATGACTAACGACTCGATCCGTTCAAAGAAGGCGCCCGGAATTTCCAATTCCTTCGCTAATTCAATCGAGGGGAAGGTAATGCTCTTACTGATCTGAAAGCCAAAAATGGAATAGCCGAGCAAGGTCAGGGCGACGTTGAAAAGCGTGATAAAGCCGATTGAAACGTTAAGAGGGAGCGCCCTCACCTCCCTGGATTTCATCCAAGCCATAAAGAAAAAGATGATTTCAACGCCGAGGAAAACAAGGGGTGTATGTTTGAATCCCTTGAAAACGGGACCGATCCCTTCACCTAATATGGGCAGGATTTCCTGGAAATGAGCATCGGGAAAATTAAAGGCAAAAATGATGATGAAGAAGGCAATACTGATCGGCGCAAACATAATATTGAGATGGATGACGCCCTGGGTCCCTTTGCTGACCGCATAGGCTGTCGTTAAAAGAATGATACTCCCGGTGATGATGGTCGGCGTCTGGAGGAGCAGGTAGATTTGCAGGACGACCGTCGTGATACGCAGGATGAAGGCCAGGGCCAAAATAAAATAAATAATATACAATCCTCTCAAAACTTGACCCGGCCATTTGCCCCAGGACTGGTTTTCAATGATTTGCAGCAGGTTTTGACCGGGAAAGTGTTTTTGCAGACGGACATACAAAAAGACAACAAGCATGACGAGCAATCCGTTGAGAATGATGGTTATCCAGCCGTCCGGCGTATTTAAGTCCGAGGCCAATTCACGGGGCAAATACAAAATACCCGTGCCCAAAATGACGGCGATGAGGCTGATGGCCATTTCCACGCCCCGAATTTGAAAAGGATCTGTCTTTTGAAATCGGTTGGGAGGGGTCATTTCTTCTGCCACTCTTTAATGAGTTGTTGGCGGATGCGTTGATTCTCTTCGTTCATCCACGGTAATTCCAGTGCCTTGACCAACCACCGATAGATGTAATGACCGATTACAATCAATGCTGACATGACAAGACCAACCACCCAGACATTTAAGTCGGGGATCAACCGGGATATGTCCTCGAACATGTTTGCCACATCGTTCACCCCACAGCAGCTATGGACTCTTTGATGCTCAGGTCCTTCCTATAATGTTCAACTCCTTCTTATTGTGGAACGGGTCCGGGAAATTATGTATGGTGGAGACAGAATTTTGGAAGACTTGGTTCGGCAATCAATATTTCATGAGCGGCAGGGCGATGAGATCCTTTGTCATTGGCCTGACCTATTTTGTTAAGGGTCTATCAATGTTAAAATAAAAGGAACATCAGTTCTTTCACGAAAGACACTGCCTCAACGAACAACATTTCTTATCGTTTAGGAATGATTCGTTTAAATAACAGTAGAGGGAGCACAGATGATGCTTCGTTTTATACATGCCGCCGATCTTCATTTGGACAGTCCGTTTCAAGGATTAGCCCATCTGCCGGCAAACATTCGCCGGCAGGTCATTCAATCGACGTTTCAGGCGTTTAGACGTCTCGTCCGCTTTGCCATTCGCCAAAAAGTGGATTTTATCTTGCTTGCCGGAGACGTTTTTGACAGGCAGCGCAGCTTGCGTGCTCAACTCGCCTTGAAAAAGGAATTGGAGATCTTGGCCAGAGAACAGATTGCCGTCTATATCGTTCATGGCAATCATGATCCGTTGCAAAACCACCGCTATCCGGTCAGCTGGCCGGATAATGTTCATGTTTTTGGCAGTGAGCATGTCCAGCGCATTCCTTTTTATAAACAGGGGCAAGAAGTCGCTGCGATCTATGGGATCAGTTATCCCCAGGCGAGAGTGACAGACAATTTAGCCGCGCTGTTTCAAAGGGAAACCGATGTTTTTTCCATCGCCATGTTACATACGAATTGCGGCGCTGTATCCGCTCACGAAAATTATGCTCCGTGTACAAAAGAAGACTTGCTGCGCTCCGGATTTGATTACTGGGCGCTCGGGCATGTGCACACCCGACGCGTTGTGCATGAACATCCGCCGATTGTTTACCCGGGCAACACACAAGGCCGACATATACGGGAGCAGGGCGAACGGGGATTTTATTTGGTTGAGGTGAGTGAAACGGGCAGGATTCGGCTCGCTTTTCAGCCCGCCTCTGAAATCGTTTGGCTGGAAAAAACAGTGGACTTCAGTGCTGTCCAAGATTTTGCCGACGTTGTTTCTCTGTTTGAAAGCTTGCGCAGTCAACTGCGGGAAAAATTCATGTCTCGTTCCGTGATGCTGCGTTGTATTGGTGTGGGTCAAACACGGCTTGCCGCCGAGCTGTCCGATCCGGACGTAACAGCCGAGCTGATCCGCGATTGGCATCTCGAGGAAGAAGACCGACAGCCTTTTGTTTGGCTGGAGTCTTTCCGTTTTCAAGGAAAGCCGGAGTATGAACGGGAGAGTTTGAAAAAAAGCGGGGGGATTTATGGCCATCTTCTGCAGACGGCAGACCGCTTGATGGAGGATCAAGCACTGCGTGCAGAAGTGTTTCGGCGCGAATTGCGGCCGCTACTAAGCCATGAACGGGCCCGAAGATTTTTGGCTTCGTGGCCGGAAGATGAGCAGAAAGAAATCATTCGTCGGGCAGAGGCTCTTCTTTTAGGCGCATGGCTTGGAGGTGATGAATGATGAAAATCATCGAGCTGCAGGTAGACGGTTTCGGTCTGTACCATGATTTTCACCTGGGGGAAGACGCCTTTTCGGCGCCGATAACTGTCTTTTACGGTTTGAATGAGGCTGGAAAATCGACGCTGCATGCCTTTATCCGTGCCATTCTCTTCGGTTTCCCGGTGAGGGGCCGGAGAACATATGAACCGTTGAGGGGAGGACGACTGGGAGGAAGAATCACCCTCAAAGATCCCCAGGGAGAACGGGTGCGAATCGAAAGGCATGCGCCGCCCAAAAAAGGAACGGTCAAAGTGTATACCGAACAAGGCCACATTGAAGGCGAAGCATTTCTGAACAGGCTGTTAGGAAACGTTTCCGCCGCACAGTTTGAGAATATTTTTGCCTTCAGTCATGACGAGCTGCAACGCTTGGAAACGCTGCATAGCGAGGAAATATCCGCTTATTTATATCATGCGTTACTCGGAACGGGATCAGTTGATTTGCTGGACACCGAACGGAAGATGCGCCAAAACCAGGATGAACTGTTTAAACCGAGAGCTGTGAAGCCGCAAATGAACCGCCTGCTGAAAGCATTGGAACAAAAAGAAGCGGAACTGGAACAGATCGAGGCCAGATTGGCTGAATACGCCCCTCTGCAAGATGAATTGCGCATGGAAGAAGATCAGCTTGCGCGCTTGGAGGATGAACGCCGAGAAGCCGAAGCAGAGCGCCAACGCGTGCGCCTTGTTCTGGAAGAATGGCGAAAGGTGCAAACAAAGGAGGAGGAATTGCATCAGATCACTGCCGAACGGGAGATCCTTCAAGCGGACATCGCCGACCATCTGGAGCTGCTTGGCCCTTCATGGAGCAAAGAAAAAGTGAGCGCGGTGGATCTGACCATACAAACCCGCGATGCCTTATTAAAATTGGCGGGCGAAAAAAAGCAGGCGGAAGAGGCGCTCGAACAGCTTCAGGAGGAGAGCGAAAGAGCGCTCGACAACGTTCACCGTCTTCAGGAAGCATTGAAAGCGGAGGAAGAACGGCTGCTGATGGAACAGCCCCAAAAAGAAGTTCAGGGGGATATCCGTGAGGAAGATGTTGATCCGCAAGCAAAGAAAAAAGTAGCCAAGAAAAAAGGACAAAAAAGGAAACAGCGGGCTGCGGTCAGCGCTGCTTTAGCCGCTCTCATTCCGGCCGTCCTGCTGGCTTACGATCAGCTCTTGGGAGCGGTGATCGTCCTGCTCTGTTTAGCTTACGTCACTTACTTGCAGTTTCAAAAAGACGACGAGGAACGTTTGACCGACCTGCGGAATCAACAACAATTTGCGGAAGAACGTTTGATCAAAAAACAAGAGAGTGAACGGCAGATGCGCCAATTGGAACGGGAGCTTGATGAAGCTTTCAAGCGAGTTCAGGCCATCAATCGAAAGAAAGATCAACAGGAACAGCTGACGCGGGAAATAAGGGACTGGTGGCAGGCAAAGACGAACGAGATGGCCTTACCTGCAGATATCTCTCCGGACGGATTAGCCGTGTTGCTGCACACGCTGGCGGAAACGAAGCGAGCGCTTAAGCGCGAACAGCGTCTAAAGATGCGGCAAGCACAGTGTCAAGCAGCCGTCGATGCCTGGAAACAAAATCTGAACGAACATGGCGGCAGCGGTTCATTTTCCGCCAAGGATTGGCAAGAACGGCTTGCAGAGATTGAACAACGGGAAAACAGGATGGTCGAAGAGATGCAACGGCGGGCCACGCGCATCGGCCAGCTGAAAGCGGAACTCGAAGAACGGGCATCCGCAGAGGAACTTGCGCTCAAGCGGCAGGAGTTTGAAGAAATGAAACACCGTTTCAACGCTTTGGCCAAGTCGTGGAGCATATACCGGATCGCTGAACATTTATGCACGTCGATGCGCCGCACGTATGAAGAGGAACGACAGCCGGAGGTGTTGCGGGAGGCCGGCCGCTGGATGCAGCGGATCACCTCGGGACGCTATGCCCGGGTGATCGCTCCTTTGGGTCAGCGGGACTTTGTGCTCGTCACTCCACAGGGGGAACGGTTGACGACGAAACAGTTGAGCCGGGGAACGGTGGAACAGCTTTATTTGGCTTTGCGTTTCGCTCTCGTTCAGGCCTACGGCAAACATGTTTGCCTGCCTGTGATCATGGACGATGTTTTTGTTCATTTTGATGCCCGCCGACTGCGGCAAACATTGCTTGGGCTAGTGGAGCTATCCCGTTCCCGTCAAATTTTGTTGTTCACCTGTCATGAACATGTCCTGCGGCAAATTGAAGAGGTGGTTGATGATGTTCACGTCATCGCATTAGGCCAGCCAGACGAGCGGGTGTTGAGTCATGTTTTTTAAACCGTTAGGAGACCAGGCGGTGATCATGACGCTTGGAGATGATATTTCGGTAGAAACACAGCGCAAAATCCGGCAATGGTGCCGCTTGCTGGAGCAGACCGAGCTGGAAGGCATCATCGATTGGCTGCCGACGTATACGAATATTACGTTTTATTATGCGCCCGATGTCTGGGAGTATGATCAACTGGTCCGTTATCTTCAACACTTAGCGGACCGTTTAGAACCGTCAGCTCACATTCATGTACGTGTGCACGAAATTCCCGTCTGTTACGGGGGAGAGTTCGGGCCGGATTTGGCAGAGGTGGCCGATTACCACGGCTTGCGGGCCGAAGAAGTGATCGAGATACATACCGCACCCCAATACTTGGTGTACATGATCGGTTTTGCCCCGGGTTTCCCGTATCTTGGGGGCATGTCCCCGGCGATCGCCACCCCCAGGTTGGCCGAGCCCCGCGCCAAAATACCGGCCGGTTCCGTCGGCATTGCCGGTGCTCAAACGGGAATCTACCCTTTGGAAAGCCCGGGGGGATGGCGGATTATTGGCCGTACGCCTCTCTCCTTATTCACGGTTGAACGCGAGCCGCCGTCGCTGTTAAAAGCCGGGGATCAGGTTCGTTTTCGTCCGATCAGCAGAGATGAATATGTGGCGATTAAAGAAGCGCAGACATCTGAGGGAAAATGATATCGAAGGCGGAGGTAGATGAAAGTACGGATGAGGGATGATCAAAGCGAGGAACATGAAAGTACGGATGAGGCGTGATCAAAGCGAGGACGATGAAAGGATGCTGAATACGCGGATGAAGGAAAGAGAGGGTAAGGCTTAAGGATGATGAAAATGGGTGAAGCAAACGAGGACGAAGGATGGTAGGAATGGGGTGAAGGCGTGAAAACGATTGATTTGAATTGTGATTTGGGAGAAAGTTTCGGCGTGTACACGTTAGGGCAGGATAAGCTGATGTTAAACGAAGTGACTTCCGCCAATATTGCCTGCGGCTATCATGCCGGCGATCATCGCGTGCTCGATGAAACCGTGTTGGCCGCAAAGCAGAGGGGAGTGGCCATCGGCGCTCACCCCGGTCTGCCCGATTTGGCCGGGTTTGGACGCAGGGTGATGCAACTGTCAGCGCGCGAAGTGTACCAATTAATGATATATCAACTGGGAGCGATAGCGGCTTTTACCCGCATTCATCAGACTCGTCTCCATCATGTCAAACCGCACGGAGCGTTATACAACATGGCCAGTGTTGATCGTGAAACGGCTTTGGCCATCGTTTCAGCTGTCAGAGACTTTGATCCCTCTTTGATTCTATACGCCTTGGCAGGCAGTGAACTATGTCAGGTGGGTCAGGAAAGAGGCTTGCGGGTGGCCCGCGAGGTGTTTGCCGACCGCACTTACCAGCCGGACGGCACGTTAACCCCAAGGACGCAAGCGGAGGCGCTCATTGACGATCCGCAACAAGCGGCGCACCAAATTTTAAATATCGTTCGGCATGGAAAGGTACTGGCCGCCAACGGCACGGAAATCCAGCTGCGAGCGGACACCGTCTGTGTTCACGGGGACAACGAACAGGCCCTTGTTTTTGTCCGCCGTTTGCGCAAAGCGCTGGATGAGGCGGGGATTGTCTTTCGGGCAGTGGGGAATTAACCGAAACATCGCCAGCCGGGTAAGGAGCGGAACACGTATGCAAGGCATTGAAATCAAGAAAGCCGGTTTGTTAACTTCAATACAAGATCTGGGGAGATTTGGTTATCAACGGGACGGTCTGCCCGTTGGCGGGGCGATGGACCCTTACGCCTTTCAAATCGCCAATTTGCTCGTCGGCAACCGGCCCAACGAAGCGGCATTGGAAATCACTTTGACCGGACCCCATCTTAAATTTCACGGAGAGCATCTGGTCGCCCTGTGCGGCGGTGATTTTGCCCCTCGTCTGAACGGGTCGCCCGTGCCTCAGTGGCAAACCCTCCGCATCCGTGACGGAGATGAGCTTGTCATCGGTGCAGCGAGCAGCGGCTGCCGCGCCTATCTGGCTGTTGGCGGAGGCTTGCGTGTGCCCCAAGTGTTAGGCAGTGCGTCGACATTAATGAGGGCGAAAATCGGAGGCTGGCAGGGACGAGCTCTGGTCAATGGGGACATCATACCGACAAATAACATGGGCAAAGCTGTGCTTCCCCGGGGCGTGCGGAGCAGAAGCTTGGCCCATGATTGGCGGCCGTTGTATGCCGGACATGCCCGGGTGAGAGTGATGCTCGGCCCGCAGGAAGACGCTTTTACGGAAAAGGGACTAAACACTTTTCTGCGAGCCAAGTATACCGTGACCGCAAATTCTGACCGGATGGGTTACCGTCTCCAGGGCCCGCCTGTCGAACACAGGGATGGGGCGGACATTATTTCCGATGCCGTTCCTTTGGGAGGTGTCCAAGTGCCCCCAAACGGCCAGCCCATCCTGTTGATGGCCGACCGGCAACCGACCGGAGGATATACGAAAATCGGCACGGTGATCAGCGCGGACATTCCTAAGGTGGCCCAACTCGTTCCCGGTCAGACGATATCTTTCGAGCGGACGACTCTTAAAGAAGCTCAGCACGAATGGCGGCGCCTGAAAAAAAGATTTTCCATGTGGGCAAAAATCATCCGTTCGTTCATTGATTAAGACACAAATATTCTGTAAATTAGAAAGTGAACACATTGTCACTATGGAGGGGTGAAGGTTGTCGCTCAGTTTCGATTATTCCAATGCACTCGAGTTTATGACCACGGCAGACATTGATAAACAGGAACAACAAGTTGGGAAAGCCCACCATTGGCTGCATCAGAGAACGGGTGCCGGGAGTGAATACGCCGGCTGGGTGGATCTTCCGCAGCGTTACGACAGAGAAGAATTCCGGCGCATTCAACAAACGGCCGAACGCATCCGGAGCGAGGCGGATGCACTCGTTGTCATTGGCATCGGCGGTTCTTATTTGGGTGCCAAAGCGGGCATTCGCTTCTTAAACCATGCTTTTCATAACCAGCTGTCGAAAAAAGAGCGCACCGCCCCTGAGATTTACTTTGCCGGTCAGCATCTGAGTCCCACTTATTTGCAGGAATTGCTGCACATCTTGAAGGATAAAAGCATCTTCCTCAACGTCATTTCCAAATCGGGGACAACGACGGAACCGGCCATCGCTTTTCGTTTTTTCCGCGGATTGCTGGAAAAGAAATACGGAAAGGAGGGAGCGCGCAATCGAATCATCGCCACGACAGACCGTACCAAAGGGGCCTTGAAACAATTGGCTGATGAAGAGGGATATGAAACGTTTGTCGTCCCTGATGACGTCGGCGGACGTTATTCCGTACTGACGCCTGTCGGACTGCTGCCCTTGGCTGCCGCGGGCGTTGATATCAGTCAGGTCATGCAGGGGGCCCGGGAGGCGAGCGAACGGTACGCCAACCCCGCGCTGGCTGAAAACGAAGCTTATCAATATGCGGTCATTCGCAACCATTTTTATCGCCGGGGAAAAACGATTGAACTGTTGGTCAATTACGAACCGGCGCTGGATGAGTTTGCCGAATGGTGGAAACAATTGTTTGGTGAAAGCGAAGGGAAGGACGGAAAAGGGATCTTCCCGGCGGCAGTGCATTTCTCCACGGACTTGCACTCGATGGGGCAGTACATACAGGACGGCCTGCGCCAGCTTTTCGAAACGGTCATTTATGTCGATGAACCGGTTCACGATTTGATCATTCCGCAAGATGATCACAATCTGGACGGGTTGAATGAGATTGCCGGCCGATCGCTCCACGAAGTCAATCGCAAGGCTTTTCAAGGCACCTTGCTTGCTCATACCGACGGTCAAGTCCCCAATCTCGTCGTTCGCATTCCACAGATCAGTCCCGCCGCATTCGGGCACCTCGTTTATTTCTTTGAAAAGGCGTGCGGTATGAGCGGTTATCTCCTGGGGGTCAATCCGTTCGATCAACCGGGTGTCGAAGCTTATAAACAAAATATGTTTGCTCTTTTGGGTAAAAAAGGGTATGAACAAAAGAAACAATTGTTGGAAAGCCGCCTGAAATAAAATTGATCAAATTAAAGGAGGATGATTGTCATGAAAATCACCTATCATGGGCAAAGCTGTGTTCAAGTGGAAAACGACCAATTTTCGCTGATCATTGATCCGTTCCTGAACGGGAATCCCCTGGCCAAGACAAAACCGGAAGACATCACAGTCGATTATATTCTGCTTACTCACGGTCATAACGATCATGTGGGCGATACGGAACAAATCGCCAAAAACAATCAGGCAACGGTCATCGCTCCGAACGAATTGGCCGTTTATTTGGGCTGGCAAGGCTGTCAAGTGCACCCGATGCATATCGGCGGTGCCTATACGTTTGAGTTCGGCAAGGTCAAATTGACGCAGGCGTTCCATGGTTCGGCGCGCACATTGGATGACAAGCAGGAAATCATTTACACGGGCATGCCGGCCGGCATTTTACTGACGATGGACAATAAAACGATTTATCATGCGGGAGATACGGCACTGTTCGGCGATATGAAACTGATCGGGGAATTGAATGATATTGACCTCGCTTTTTTGCCGATTGGAGATAATTTCACAATGGGTCCTGAAGATGCGTTGCTCGCGGCCGAATGGGTGCAGGCCAAACGGGTCGTGCCCATCCATTATAATACGTTCCCGCTGATCGAACAGGACGGGTATCAATTTGTCGAACAATTAAAGGCGAAAGGCATTGAAGGGCAAGTGATGGAGGTCCAAGATCAGATAGAACTGTAGGGTAGCCCGGCGATTGCGGCCATATATGGCCGCTTTTTTTGTGGGCATGTTTTCTTTGCGTGATTCATATACATGTACAAATTGCCGATCAGGGAGGTTGTGCGACAGATGAAAACCCGCCATCGCTTGCTCATTTCATTCATTGTGGCCCTGTTTTTGCTTGGCCTTGCCGTTCCCCGCCTGCCGATGTATGGGACAACCATTGAATTCGGCTTTAGTATTTTGTGGTTAGCTTTCTGTTTGCTGGTCATCGCTGCCAATTTTCATGCCTTATTGCGCCTGGGAAGAGGGGAAACGGTAGAGAAACCGATGATGACGAAAGAACAACGGGAAGCGATCAAAAGAATTCAACGTTACAAACCGAGAAGGGTACCCTCTAAGTAGAGGAAATGACGCTCCAAGTCATTCTTAATGCAGGCCGTGTCTTTCATCCCTTTTCTATCAAGGTTTGGTAGGGCATTCCCGCTCGTTTCTTTGTCAAGAGCTTATTGCTTTTCGGATCATTTTCTCTGTATAATGACTAAGTAATGAACAAAGAATGGTGGAAATGACCTATGCTCACGAAACATGAACAAATTATCGCTCATATTCGTTCGTTAAATGTCGGGGAAAAAATATCGGTTCGAGGCATAGCCAAAACATTGAAAGTCAGTGAAGGAACAGCCTACCGGGCGATTAAGGAAGCGGAATTGCAAGGGTATGTGAGCACGATTGGCCGAGTTGGCACCATCCGGATTGAAAAGAAACGCAAAGCGAATATTGAAAAACTGACTTTTGCCGAAGTGGTGAACATCGTCGAAGGGACGGTGATTGGAGGGCGGGCCGGGCTCCATAAAACACTCAATAAATTTGTCATCGGGGCGATGGAACTGGAAGCGATGATGCGCTATGTAGAGGCCGGCAGTCTGTTGATCGTGGGCAACCGGATCGAAGCGCAGCGACTTGCTCTGGAACAGGGGGCGGCGGTGCTGATCACCGGGGGATTTGACACGACTGAAGAAGTGAAACAGTTGGCTGATCGGCTCAAATTACCGATCATTTCTTCTTCATACGACAGTTTTACGGTGGCCTCAATGATTAATCGGGCCATTTATGATCGATTAATCAAGAAAGAAATCATGCTTGTCGAAGATGTGTTGATTCCCATAAAGGACACTTATTATTTAACATTGGACGACCAGGTGCAAGACTGGCACACGTTAAGTGAGCGCACCGGCCATGGTCGTTTTCCTGTTGTGGACGGACAACGGAAGGTCCTTGGCGTGGTGACGACGAAGGATGTCATCGGCCAGGCTGCTGAACTTCCGTTGGACAAGGTCATGACCAAAAATCCCATTTGTGTCACCGCTAAAACATCCGTGGCTTCCGCGGCGCACATTATGGTTTGGGAGGGCATTGAATTGCTGCCTGTCATCGATGCCCATCGCATCTTGGTCGGCATAATCAGCAGGCAGGACGTCCTCAAGGCGATGCAGTTGATCCAGAAACAGCCCCAAATCGGGGAAACTTTTGAAGATTTGATCACGACATCGTTTGAAGAAGTGCGCCAGGGAAATGAATTTTACATCAAAGGGGAAATCACCCCGCAAATGACGAATCATATGGGCACGATTTCCAACGGTGTGCTGACGACCATTTTGACGTTTGCCGCCAATCGAGCCCTGAACCGTTTAAGAAAAGGAGACCTTGTTGTCGAAAACATGGGGCTGTATTTTTTAAAACCGGTTCAAATTGAAAACGAAATTGAAATCCACCCCCATGTGTTGGAATTAAGCCGTAAATTCGGCAAGGTCGATATAGAAGTCTTTCATGAGGGACAGTTGGTGGCCAAAGCGTTGTTAACCGCCCAGTTCATAGAGCGCAGTTAGTTCATAGAGCGCAGTTAGTTCATAGAGCGCAGTTAGTTCATAGAGCGCAGTTAGTTCATAGAGCGCAGCGCAGTTAATGTTTGTCTCTCACTTGCGGCAAATAGTAGCGGTAATGTTTTGTCCCCATGTAAAAATTGAACAGACCGAGAGCGAGAAAAATAAGGCCGATGGTGACTCGGATGAGGGAAGGATGCGGAAATGTGAACGTTTGAATGATCCCCATGCCGATCAAAAGCATCCCCATGGCGATATTGGTTTTGGCCTGATAAAATTTCGTCATTTCAAAGCGTCCTTCCCGGCGGTAAGCGCGTGATTTGAAACTGTAATAGACGGAAAAACTGGCCGAAACGACCACGATGAACATGAGCAGCAGATCCATTTGGCAGACATCCTTTACAAACTGTTTTGTCTACAAGACATCACCTATTGTATCGTTTTATTTGGCAAAAAGCTACAGCAAACAAAACCCCATCTTGAAACAAGCCGATGTGTTCGACCGGTATCTCAGATTGAAGCAAGTGGACATCCCCTGAATAATAACCAAAAAAACTTGGACGTATTGCAGTCGAGGAGGAATCATTTTGAAGATCAAAGCGCGAATGTTAGTCGTCAGTCTGTTGCTTCTGTTTTCAGCCGTCGTCACGGCCTGCGGTTCGGAAGGCGAGCAGGCCGATTTTGAAACTTACCAGCCGGAAGAGGCCCGGATGACACTGGTCAATTCGGACGGAGAAGAAGTGGAATTGTTTTCGACGAGCGATAAATCATTGTATCTTTATTTCACAGGTGTAGACTGACAAATTTGCCGTTCTCAGCTCGTTGAGCTGAACAAACATGTCGATGAACTGCGAGAACAGGGCGTTGAAGTTTATGCCATCAGTCCGGCATTGCCCGATGAACATCGACAACTCAGGGAGGAAGAGGATCTCGGATTTGAATTGTTAAGCGATACTCAAAATCTGGATTTCGGCCTCACGTACGGTTTTATTGATCTTGAAGAGCAAGTGATTTACCGGGGATATGTGGCCGCCAATCCGCAAACCGAACAGATGGCCATTGAAGTGGACTATCTCGTGGGCGAGAATTACGAGCAAGTGCTGGAGACGTTGGAGCAATTATAAGACGGATGGCAAAGTCATTCACTTTCGAAGACGGATCCCGGAGTCATCTGCTTTTTAAAGGAAGGGTATGACCCGAGAAGCCCCCTCCAGGCGTCAGCATAGGTGGCGGAAGCATGTCACCTCACTTTATGTAAGGAAACCTTAATGGTCAGCGTCGAATAAATGATGATCGAATGCACTTCAACGTCAATTTCCTGCTGTTCGATTTCATAAGTTTTGTCATCGATGAGATTGTACAGCGCATCCGCCGTTTCGGCAATGCTTTCCAAAGGCATGTTGATGAGAAACTTGATGTCCTCCCTGAGCAAATCGGCGACTTCCGTATCGATGAATTCATCGGTATCATCCGGGTTTTTTTCAATGTCGATCTGAATTCTTTTGACCACAGGCGTTTGTTGGTTCTGTTTATTCAAGGCGTCATTGTCTTCTTCCAAGGCTTCAATTTCATCTTGCAAGGCGTTGTTTTTACTGATCAGGTGGCGGTTTTCCCATAGGATGCGGTCCATGGTTTCCCCGTAGATATACACAAAAATGACCGCACCGGTGACCATACCGAGGATAAAAAAAACGATATATCGGGCGTAGCGCTGAAACAGATGTGCCTGGGGGACTCTCATTGCATTTGTCCCCCGATCATTGACTTAACGAGGACACTGCCGATATACGCCCCGAGAAATGCGCTGCATATAAAGAGCAATTGTTTAATGATATCCCCGTGAGACCCGGAAAAGAAACCCCTTTCGATGGCCGTAATGGCGTCAAACGTTCCCCCGATGGCGGCGACGAGCGCCCATATTTTTAAACGGTCGGCCAATTGCCACATCCAGTGCAAAGGGGGTTCCCCGGCCAGAAAGGCACCGATGCCCCCGATAAGACATCCGCCCAGAATGACCCCGAAAGCGATAAAAAAATCCATAATGACTGTTTCCAAAAATTTGTCCATCATCCCCGCTCACATCCTCAACCGTCTTTGTACCATTTATATGGGACAAACAGGTGGATATGACTCGGGGTGATTTTCGCTTGAACGTAAAGGAAAGATGCCCTCTATAACACGTGTTTTTCCAAAAAGTGGGCGATCCCGTCTTCTTCGTTGCTTAAGGTGATCTCGTCGGCCGTTTCTTTCAATGCATCGATCGCGTTACCCATGGCCACTCCGGTTCCGGCAAAACGGATCATCTCGAGGTCGTTGTCCTCATCCCCGAAAGCAAGGACATTTTTAGCCGGGATGCCGTAATGTCGGCAAATGCGTTCCAACCCAACAGCTTTATTTAGCCCTGAACGAAC
>CALBTX010000067.1 GCA_937967685.1 uncultured Bacillaceae bacterium
CGCCCATAAAAAGCGCTCCGTACATCAGCGCCCCAATAATGACGTAAGCGGGATGGACCTTCCATTTTTCCAGCAGCAAAAAGCTTGCACCAGCCAAAAACAAAGTGTGTACGCTCCCTGCGGTTTGCCAGGAACCCGCCACAAAACGGTAAGCCAAGACACCGAGTAAGACGGCGATGCTCGGCCGTATCAAACCGGTCATTCTTTTCACCCGGGGAGAATCTTTAAATTTATTCAACAAGCGAAGTAAAAAAACCATAATCAGCAGTGAAGGAGCCACCGTAGCAAACAACGTCACGAACGCACCTAACAGACCGCCTACTTCATAACCGACATAACCGGCCATTTTGGTGGCGATGGGACCTGGTAAAGCGTTGCCCAAGGCGAGTAACTCCCCGAACTCTTCCATGGACAACCATCCGTAGCGATGAACCACCTCATGTTCAATTAAAGGGATAAATGCAGGACCCCCTCCGTAGCCGATAATGCCGGGAATAAAAAAAGCTAAAAACAAATGCCAATACGCTATCATGATGCGTCCTCCACTCCCTATCTCCTTTGTCCTTAATCTGCTTCACTTTTTCTTTCTTCTGCCTGCTCTGCCTCTATCTTCTCTTCTGTTTTGTGTGCCTTCTGTTGCTTCATTTTCAATTTAAGCATCAAATCATGACCAAATAAACCGTAGATGAGCAGGATGCCGATGACGATCCCCGGATGAATGGCCAATAATTCAAAAGCGATCAGGCTGAGCAACCCTAACAAAATGGCGACCGCCCAGCCCAAACTTTTTTTGGACTGTTTCAAAAATTGATAAGCCAGAACAAACAACATGACGCCAACGACGGGACCGACCGCCTGAGTCATGCCCTGAACGATCGCAGATTCACGAAAGGAAGCCAAAAAACCGATCAAAACAATCATTAACAATACGGTCGGTAAAACAGTGGCCAGAATCGCATTGAGCAGTCCAGCCGTACCTGCCACCCGGTAGCCGATATAGCCGGCCATTTTCGTAGCAATCGGTCCGGGCAGCGTATTTCCCAAAGCCAAAATTTCGCTGAATTCATCGTCATTCATCCATTTGTAACGCTCAACCACCTCTTTATAAACCAAGGGGATGGCTGAGGGGCCCCCGCCATAACCCAGCATTCCGGAACGAAAAAAAGCGATGAACACATCCCGGTGCAGTTTCATATTCACCTGTTTTCACTCCTCATGTCTGTCAAATGGGTGCTTTAAAGCAATACTGTGACAATCAGATTATATTACGTTTTGATTACATATTTTCATTTTTTATTAACTTTTATTATAATATAAAATGTATCGGTTTACAAACGTCATTGATTTTTCAATGTTTAAATCATGATGTATTCGATGAGGGTGAGTTGATTTGAGCGTTCATACGACGATGAACAAGCATTAAATACTTAAAACCAATAAAGCGTGGTGAGGCCAATGAAAGTGGATGAAACAGACCAAAAAATATTAGACTTGTTAAAAGAAAATGGACGCATGTCTTATGTGGACATTGCCAAAAAATTGGGACTGTCCCGCGTCGCCATCCGGGAGAGAATCAATCAGCTGCAAGATGAAGGGATCATTGAAAAATTCAGTGTCGTTATCAATTCCGAAAAAATAGGGAAAAAAGTGTCCGCTTTTTTCGAAGTCGATTGTGAGCCGCATGCGCTTGTCTCCATTGCCGAAACGCTAGCCAATCATCCTTTTGTGGCCAGTTGTTATCAAATGACAGGGCCGAGCACGTTACACATGCACGTTCTCTTTGAAAATTTTGCCCAACTGGAACAGTTTATCAATCATGAACTTTATGCTTTAAAAGGAATTACCAGAGTGGAAAGTCACATTCTCTTAAGACGGTTTAAAAGTCGAAGCGGGTTGAATTTGTAAGGTACCGGTTTCAGATCGGTACCTTTTTCCTATTTCAAAAACCTCCTTTTGTCGGGACATGCTTTCTGAACAAGGATATGCTGGCAACGATAGGACTCGAAAGATGCGCTTGTCAAATTTATCCATGAATATCAGAACATGTCCAACATAGACATGTACAAAGACAAGCTAAAGGAGGACCACTCATGTTCAAAAAGTTGCTGTTCGTCACTCCGCTCTTTTTTGTCGTCTTATTGATCCCTTCTCTCGTCGAAGCCTACACCGTTCAACCCGGAGATACTTTAAGCGAAATTGCTAGCGGTCATGGATTAAGTCTGCAAGAGATCATCGAGCTGAATCCGCAAATTGAAAACCCCGATTTAATCTATGTCGGAGAACATATTGATATAAATGACCATGGTCAAAATGATGAAGGAGGAAAAGAACGCGAGGGGCGTGTCAAACAGGCCAGTGCGGCATTCACCCTGACCGAGGAGGAAAAAGATTTGTTTGCCCGCGTCGTTCATGCCGAAGCGAAGGGTGAATCGTATGAGGGAAAAGTCGCAGTCGCTCAAGTGATATTAAATAGAGTTGAAGACCATCGCTTTCCCGATTCCATCACGGAAGTCATTAAACAGCCCGGACAATTCCAGCCTGTTGCTGACGGTTCCATTCTTCAATCAGCCGGCGAAGAATCCGTTCGGGCCGTCGAAGAAGCGTTACAAAACAGAAACAAACACAACACGGGCGCCGTCTTTTTCTACAATCCGGACATATCCACCAGTTCCTGGATATTTACGACAAAAACAATCGCTGTCATCGGCAATCACGTCTTTTCCAAGTAACAGCGCCAAGTGACCGCAGTTATTAGCCGTTATTAATGTTAGCAAAGGACGGCGCCCGGCAACTCTGGAAAACCGATTTCACGCCTCTTTTTTGTCAGGGATGGTGATTCTGGTATAATGGGTGAAACTAATCCTTGGGAGGAAGTGATGTTGTGCAAACGAACAGGAAACCGAACCGTTTGATCGACGAAAAATCGCCGTATTTGCTTCAACATGCGTACCATCCCGTGGACTGGTTGCCTTGGAATGAGGATGCATTTGCTATAGCGAAACGCGAGGATAAACCCATCTTCCTCAGCATCGGTTATTCCACCTGTCACTGGTGTCATGTAATGGCTCGTGAGTCTTTTGAAGACGAAGAAGTCGCCCGCGTTTTAAACAAACATTTTGTGCCGGTTAAAGTAGATCGGGAAGAACGTCCAGACATCGACCACATTTATATGACTGTATGTCAGGCCATGACCGGACAGGGAGGCTGGCCGCTGACAATCATCATGACAGCGGAACAGGAACCTTTTTACGCAGGTACGTATTTGCCGAAAAGAAGTCAGTGGGGTCGACCGGGACTGCTCGATCTGTTGGACCGAGTGCATCGCCTGTGGCAAAATGAGCGGGAAAAATTAACCCAAACCGGCCGACAGGTGACGACAGCCTTACAGCAATACATGAACAAACCTCAGCCGACCACAACGGCTCAGTTGTCCGCAGATGACTTATTGGCCGGTGTCAAACAACTTCAAAACTCGTTTGACAAGACGTATGGGGGATTCGGCGAAGCACCGAAGTTTCCCACCCCCCACAACTATTTGTTTTTGCTCCGGGAATGGTATCGGGACGGCCGGCCAGAAACATTACAAATGGTGGAGCATTCCTTGAAATGCATGCACCAGGGAGGCATTTACGATCATTTAGGATTTGGTTTTGCCAGATATTCCGTCGACAACGAATGGCTGGTTCCTCACTTTGAAAAAATGCTTTATGACAATGCCTTGCTGGCCATGACCTACATTGAAACGTACCAAGCCACCCAAAACGAATATTACGCCCGCATCGCTCAAGAAATCTTTCAGTATATCGATCGGGTCATGACGTCCCCTGAAGGCGGTTTTTATTCCGCAGAAGATGCGGACTCCGAGGGTGAGGAAGGGAAATTTTACGTTTGGGAGAAAGACGAGATTGAAGAAGTGTTGAACAAAGCCGAAGCGGGTGATTCAAACGCGGAAAAATCCCAAGCAGATGATGCCGAGCTGTTCCTAGATGATGCGCAGCTGTTTTGTGAGGTTTACAACGTCACCCATCAAGGGCATTTTGAAGGAAAAAACATATTAAACCTCATCCAACGAGACTTCAAATCCATCGCTCAAAAATACGGGTTAACGGAGGACGCTTTACGCGAAAAATTATCCCGTTTACGGGAAAAGTTGTTTGCCCATCGAGAGCAAAGAGTCCATCCGCACAAAGATGATAAAATACTGACCTCATGGAACGGTCTAATGATCGCCGCGCTGGCCAAAGGAGCCGCCGCCCTGCAACAGCCCCGTTATTTACTGATGGCCGAACAAGCTGTGCAAATGATCGAAGACAAGCTGGTCGACAAACAAGGGCGTTTACTGGCCCGCTATCGGGAGGGAGAAGCTCACTTTCCCGCTTACGTGGACGACTATGCGTTTTTCATCTGGGGCCTGCACGAATTGTACCTGGCCTCGGGAAAACCGAACTATTTAACGAGAGCTGAGGAATTGACGAATGATGCGCTCTCTTTATTTTGGGATGAGCAAGGCACCGGTTTTTTCTTTTACGGCCATGATGCTGAAAAGTTGCTCATCCGTCCCAAAGAAATGTATGACGGGGCACTGCCCTCCGGTAACGGTGTTCTGAGTTATAACCTCGTCCGTCACAGCCGTTTGACAGGCAAAATGGATTACCAACGGTATGCTGAAAAACTGCTACACGCGTATGCGGAAGACATTTCGCAAAATCCAGCGGCACATACGTTCTTTCTTATCAGTTTGCAAATGTTAATCAACGGATCTGAAATGGTCATCGTTGAAGGCCGCAATGAAGATGTGTACGCTCAAATGGTGCAAAAAACCCAACAGACGTATCTCCCTCTGTCGGTTTATATCCTCAAAAGTAAAGAACATGATGTCTTGGACGCTATCGTTCCTGTCCACAGGGACAAAAAACCCCGCCAAGGACAAACAACGTTTTATCGATGTGCAAATTTCGCTTGTCAACAACCTGTGTTTACCGTCCGAGACGTGCAGCAATCTTTATCAACGGATATGTTCAGTCGGGGCTGATCTGTCATTCTTCCTGGCGATCGTTTCTCATTTTATTTCATCGCGATATTTTTAATTTTATTTCATCGCGATCAATTTTTTATTTGATTTCAGCCCTTTTTATTTCATCCCCAGGTAAATCAAAATGGCATCTCGTAAAAATTGGGCTCCACCTTTGACCCTCTTGTCATAATGAGCAGTAAAACGCTCATCGGCCACATACATTTCTGCCAATCCCGCATGTTTGTCTTTGGAGTAGTGAGGCCATGAATACATCAGCCATTCTTTATGCTTTGCGGCAACTTTCTGCGCCAGTTCAGATGCGGGATCACCCGTTGCATACGCCTTCTCAAGCAGCGAAAGCATCTCTTCTTCCAATTTCGCCATCGCCTGGTAGTCTGCTTGAGACATTTGTCTCAGTTTGGCATTGCTGGCATTGACGGCTTCTTCCCCGTACTTTTTCCGAATTTCCTTACCGTATTTTTGCTCATTGTCATGGATCAATTTTTCCTTGAACCCTTCGAATTTATCTTTGTCACGCATTGGTTTTTCTCCTTCTTTGTTAATGATTGTCATCTCAAGCGTGGCGATGATTTTGTCAAGGCGGTTCCGCTTTTTCTTCAGATTGTTGTAATGACTTTTCAAAGCATCCATTTCGTTGAATGCCGGGTCATTCATAATCTGCTTAATCTCTTTCAGACTAAATTCCAATTCACGGTAAAATAAAATTTGCTGAAGCAGGTCGACTTCTTTCTGCCCGTAAATTCGATAACCGGAAGCGTTGATTCTGGCTGGCTTAAGCAGTCCGATCTGATCATAGTAGCGCAGTGTACGACTGCTCACACCTGATAACTGGGCTAATTTTTTGACGGTGTATTCCATGATCCGTCCCCCCTGACAATAATCATGATAAACCTTTACGTTACGTATATGTCAAGGGGAAAATGGGGCATTTCATGACCCACAAAACAGGTGACGATTGAGCTTAACGGAACGACGAACGATTGAAATTAACGAAGCGGCTGAAGATAGACATCGGCAATCCGCGTCCGGCTCGCACCTTTGAGGACAGATACACCTCTGCGGGCCCGGGACATTTTTTGCACATTCCGTACATGAACGTTGCGGATGGCTCCCCGCTGAGTGACGACATGCACTGTCCCATCAAGCGCCTCGGCATCGATCATTAAGCCGGCGACGACAGCATCATCTTTTTTCAAGTTGATCCCTTTCACCCCTTGCGCTTTTTGACCGACGACGCTAATCTCCTCTTCGGCAAACCGCAGCATGTAGCCGTCACGGGTTGCCAACAAAATGTCACGCGTGCCTGAGGTCCACTGAACATCGATCACTTCGTCATCATTTTTCAGTTTTAGCGCTACCATCGGTTTAGAGTAACGCTTCGCTTCATATTCAGCAAGCCGAGTCCGCTTGACCATCCCCTTGCGGGTGATGAACAGCAAGTATTGATCTTCCCTCTGAAAATCCTCAATGTTCAGTGCGCCAATAATTGAATCGTCTTTATCAATCGGGACAAGGTTGGTCAGATGTTGTCCCATTTCCTTCCAGCGAATATCAGGCAGCTCATGCACCGGTAAATAGACGTAATTTCCTTTAGAAGTAAAAAGGAGCAAAGTATGTGTCGTATTTGATTCGAATAAGGAGAACAGTTCATCCTCATCTTTTTTACCTAGTTCATCTTTTCCCGAGGCCGTGTAAGAACGCATGCTTGTTCGTTTGACATATCCTTCCTTGGTAACCGTGACGATCACATCTTCCGGTGGAACGATCACTTCCAGATTGATTTTCAATTGTTCGACTTGCTCTTCAATGGCCGTTCTGCGTTCACCCGCATATTTTTGCTTCATTTCTTGCAATTCTTTTTTGATCACTTGAATGAGCTTTTTTTCATCGGCCAAAATGGCTTCCAATGACGCTATTTTGCGCTTTAAGGATGCTTCCTCTTCTTGCAGTTGAGTGATGTCCGTATTTGTCAAACGGTACAGTTGCAGCATGACAATCGCTTCGGCTTGTTTTTCGGTAAATCCAAACGAATCGGTCAGGTTTTGCTTGGCGTCCGCTTTGTTGTTCGATGAGCGGATCGTGCTGATCACGTCATCTAAAATCGATACCGCCCGAATCAAACCCTGCACGATATGTGCTCGTTCCTGCGCCTTGGCCAAGTCATAGCGACTGCGTCGGGTGACGACTTCTTTTTGATGATTGATGTAGGCTTGAATCAGTTCCTTCAAGTTCAACAGTTTCGGTGTTTGATTGTGAATGGCAACCATATTGAAATGGTAATATACTTGTAAATCTGTATACTTAAACAAAAAATTGAGCACGCCTTCGGCATCGGCATCTCTTTTCAGCTCGATCACAATGCGCAATCCAGCGCGGTCGCTTTCATCCCTGATTTCGGAAATGCCCTCTACCTTGCGGTCAATGCGCAATTCATCGATTTTACGAACCAATGCCGCTTTATTGACATCATAGGGGATCTCGGTCACGACGATTTGTTCCCGGCCCCCTTTGAGCACCTCAAAGGACGTTTTGGCCCGGATGACGATTTTGCCTTTTCCTGTGCGGTAAGCCTCTCTGATCCCCTCGACCCCTTGGATAATTCCTCCGGTGGGGAAATCCGGCCCTTTGATCACACTCATCAATTGTTCAATGCTCGTCTCTGGATTTTCCAGCTGCATGATGACCGCATCAAGCACTTCTCCGAGATGATGCGGTGGGATGTCTGTCGCGTATCCCGCAGAAATGCCGGTGGACCCGTTGACCAGCAAATTGGGAAATCGAGAAGGCAAGACGGTCGGTTCCTGCTGGGTATCGTCAAAATTAGGGGCAAACGGCACCGTCTGCCTGTCAATATCTCGCAGCAGTTCAGAAGCGATGGGCGCGAGCCTCGCTTCCGTATAGCGCATCGCCGCCTGAGGATCCCCGTCCATGCTGCCGTTATTACCATGCATCTCTACCAAAATGTTGCGCATCTTCCAATCTTGTGATAGACGCACAAGCGCATCATATACCGAGCTGTCACCATGCGGATGGTAGTTGCCGATGACCGTGCCTACGGTTTTGGCCGACTTGCGGAACGGTTTGTCTGCTGTGTTCCCTTCTTGATACATCGCATACAGGATGCGGCGTTGGACAGGTTTTAAGCCATCCCTCACATCAGGCAGAGCCCGATCTTGAATAATGTATTTTGAATATCGTCCGAAACGATCTCCAATAATTTCCTCAAAAGGCAAATCCAAATATTTTTCCAGAATGGACACCTATTTGGCCTCCTCCGTCACTTCCAGATTTTGATTCATCAACAACTCTTGATCATCTTCCAGGGTAAAAGAGACGTGGCGTTCAATCCATTCTCTGCGCGGTTCCACCCTGTCTCCCATGAGAATGGATACTCTTCTTTCCGCCCTGGCGGCATCTTCGATATTAACCCGAATTAATGACCGGGTTTCGGGGTTCATCGTCGTTTCCCACAATTGGTCGGCATTCATTTCTCCCAATCCTTTGTAGCGTTGGATTGTGCAGCCTTTCCCCATCTTTTTCAACGCTTGACGCAACTGTTGTTCATCCCAGGCGTATTCCTCCACCGCCTTTTTCCCGCTTCCCCTGCTGATTTTGTATAGTGGAGGCAGGGCGATGTAAATTTTTCCCGCTTCCACGAGAGGACGCATGTAGCGGTAGAAAAACGTCAGCAGCAATACTTGAATGTGGGCCCCGTCCGTATCCGCATCTGTCATGATGATCACCTTGTCATAATGACACTCGTCCAGATTAAAATCAGCGCCCACGCCCCCGCCTAACGTATATATGATCGTTCGAATCTCCTCATTTTTAAGGATATCTTCCAATTTCGCTTTTTCGGCGTTGATCACTTTCCCGCGCAAAGGCAAAATCGCTTGGAACTGGCGATCACGTCCTTGTTTGGCCGACCCTCCGGCCGAATCTCCTTCCACAAGAAACAGCTCGTTGCGCGACGGATCCTTGGAACCGGCCGGTGTTAATTTGCCGCTTAACAGGGCCTCTTTTCTGCGTCCTTTTTTTCCGGTGCGGGCCTCCTCTCTCGCTTTTCGGGCCGCTTCCCTCGCTTGGGCGGCCCGAATGGATTTTTTGACAATCGTCGTCGCGACATCCGGATTTTCTTCCAGGAAGATCGTCAATTGTTCGCTCATAAACGCATCCACCGCCGAACGGGCTTCCGGCGAACCCAGTTTTCCTTTCGTTTGCCCCTCGAATTGCAGCTTTTCCTCCGGGATGCGGATGGAAACAATCGCTGTTAATCCTTCGCGAATGTCGCTTCCTTCTAGATTTTTGTCTTTTTCTTTGAGAAGCTTTGTTTTGCGCGCATACTCATTGATCGCTCGGGTCATCGCTGTCTTGAAGCCCGCTTCATGCGTTCCTCCGTCTCTTGTCCGCACATGATTAACAAAGGAGAGCATATTTTCGGAGACACCGTCATGATATTGAAAGGCGATTTCCAGCGGAAAATCATTTTGTGACCCTCTGAAATAAATGACCGGATGAAAGACATCTTTCTCTGAGTTTATATATTCGACGAATGCTTGAATTCCTTTGTCATAATGGTAAATTTCCCGTCTTTCGTCCCCTTTTCTAACATCCACCATTTCAATGGTTAAGCCTTTCAACAGAAAAGCGGCTTCTCGACACCGTTCGGCCAAAGATTCGAACTGAAAAGCCGTCTTTCCAAAGATGAGCGGATCGGGTTTAAACCGGACGAGCGTTCCCGTTTTGTTCGTCTTCCCCGTCACTTCAAGACTTGTAACCGGTTGTCCCCCATTTTCAAAACGCTGCCTATGTATTTTACCGTGGCGGTAGATTTCCACTTCGAGCCACTCGGAAAGCGCATTGACAACAGAAGCGCCTACACCGTGCAACCCCCCTGAAGTCGAATAGCCTCCTTGTCCAAACTTGCCCCCGGCATGAAGCACTGTGAATATGACTTCAGGCGTCGGCTTGCCAAGCCGATGGATGCCTGTCGGTATTCCCCGGCCTTCATCGCGAATACTGACACTGCCGTCGGCATGCAGGCTCACTTCAATCCGCTGTCCATATCCGGCTAAAGCCTCATCCACCGCATTGTCCAGTATTTCATTCACAAGATGATGCAGGCCGCGCTGATCGGTGCTGCCTATATACATGCCAGGCCTTTTGCGGACAGCTTCCAATCCTTCCAAGACTTGGATGGCATCATCGTTGTAATCCGTAACCATTTCCTTGTTCAAAGATAATTACTCCTCTCGTCAATGTCTGGTTGTCCTCAGCTCATCTGTTTTACGAACGTACGTTTTTTATACATCCTACCATCTCAGGTGATTTTTTACAAATACCGTTGTAAAATTTGGCAGTCATGGCCAGCGCATTTTTCTGTTCTCTAGAGGAGAGAATATGGAGAGCAACCCGGTTTTAAAGGAGACAGTGTTCGATGACATTACCAAAAGGACAAAGAGCGATCATTGCCGGCTTTAGAACGATGAACAAAGCTGAACAGGCCGCTGAAATGTTATCCGCAGCAGGCATCCATGAAACAAGCATTGAACGTGTCAGCCTCCATCCTCCGACAGAAGAGGAAGACAGATTGCACAACGCAGTCACCGGTGATTATCCCGGCTTGGCCAATGCTGTTTTCGACACGCAGATGGATCGCGATCAAAGCATCATGACAAGCGTGTCACCGAGTGCTTCAGGCATGAGCGACGGACATGACGAGAACATTGGCATGGATGTCGTTTTAACAGCGGTTGTCCAAGAAGAGCAATACAATCAGGCAGGGGAAATCATCACCCGCCTGGGCGGACAATTCTAAATCTCCCTCTGGAGAGCAATGCCATGCTCTCCATTTTTGTGCCCGTTTTCCGCTATAGCCATGGTGAAGTTTATCATTTATAATGAAAACTGAAGTCAAGGACAACAAAAAGCGGCTTGAAATAGACTGATCCAAATATGAATGTACGCCTACGATCCGCTTTTGACTGAAGGAGCGATAAGACATGTATCATCGAACACAGACAAGACCTGTCAAAGTCGGAAACTTGACCATCGGCGGAAACAATGAGGTCATTGTTCAAAGTATGTGTACGACCAAAACAGATGACATTGAAGCCACTGTGGCTGAAATTGAGCGTCTGGAAGAGGCCGGCTGCCAACTAGTACGGGTCGCTTGTCCCGATATGCGGGCAGCGGAAGCCATTCCTGAGATTAAAAAAAGAATCAACATTCCCCTTGTCGCCGATATTCATTTTGATTATCGGCTGGCTCTCAAGGCGATTGAAGGAGGGATTGACAAAATTCGCATCAATCCCGGCAATATTGGCAAGAGAGAACGGGTGGAAGCCGTCGTTCAAGCCGCCAAAGAAAAAGGCATCCCGATCCGGATCGGGGTCAATGCCGGTTCACTGGAAAAAAGAATTTTGGAGAAATACGGCTACCCGACGGCAGACGGAATGGTCGAAAGTGCCCTCTATCATATTTCTATTTTGGAAGAGCTCGATTTTCACGACATCATCGTTTCCTTGAAAGCTTCCGATGTCCTTCTGGCGGTCGAAGCTTACCAAAAAGCGGCTGAAGCTTTCAACTACCCCTTGCACCTGGGGATTACCGAATCGGGAACATTGTTTGCCGGCACGATCAAAAGTTCCGCCGGTTTAGGCATTCTGCTCAATCAAGGCATCGGCTCCACTTGCCGCATCTCCCTAAGTGCCGATCCCGTCGAAGAAGTGAAAGTGGCCAGGGAATTATTGAAGACATTCGGTTTGGCCTCCAATGCGGCGACATTAATTTCTTGTCCGACTTGCGGACGGATAGAAATTGATCTCATTGCCATCGCCAATGAGGTGGAAGAATACATCTCCAAAATCAAAGCCCCGATCAAGGTGGCTGTTTTGGGTTGTGCGGTGAACGGGCCTGGGGAAGCGCGGGAAGCGGATATCGGTATCGCCGGAGCACGCGGAGAGGGATTGTTGTTCAGAAAGGGCGAGATCATCCGTAAAATTCCTGAAGATCGCATGGTTGAAGAGTTGAAGAAAGAAGTCGACAAACTCGCGGCAGAATATGAGGCTGAAGCCGCTCGGTAGAGACAGCGGCTTCGGCAAGCCATTTGCATACCTTCAGCCGTTTGACTTCATCTGTTTGCCTTCATCCGTTTTTGGCCTTCGCGGCACAAATCAAGCAGCGGACACACTGGGCATTGCGGTCTTTGCGCTTTGCAATGATAACGTCCAAAGAAGATCAGTCGGTGATGGGTGATGGCCCACTCCTCTTTGGGCACTTTAGCCATTAACGTCTTTTCCACTTCAAGGGGCGTGTCTTTCCAGCGGCAGATCCCCAACCTTTTGCTCACCCGTTCGACATGCGTATCCACGGCAATGGCCGGACGGCCGAAAGCGGTGGATAAAATGACATTAGCCGTCTTTCGACCGATACCGGCCAGCTGCATCAATTCCTCCCGTGTCTTTGGAATCTCTCCGTTATACTCCTCGATCAAGCTTTGGCATAACTTCTTGATGTTTTTTGCCTTATTGCGAAATAAGCCGATGCTGCGAATATCGTTTTCCAACTCTTCGATAGGAACTTGAACGTAATCTTCCGGGGTTTTATATTTGGCAAACAGCCGGGGGGTGACTTTATTCACCATTTGATCCGTACATTGAGCGGATAAAATAACGGCAATGGTCAGCTCGAAAGGGTTGGAATGGTTTAACTCGCAGTGAGCGTCTGGAAACATGTCCGCAATCGTATCCAAAATATAGCGAATATGTTTTTTGGAAAGCATTGGGACATCACCTTTCGAGCCAATTATAAAATGTGAAATCAACAGGGGCCGCGTTGTTTTGTTTCGCCCTGCTTTTCGCTAATTGATCCTGTCTGAATTTTTGGGTATGCCGCTGAATTTCTTCCACAGTCCGGTACCCCTTTTTTTGCCATTCGAATAAAATTCTATCAATATATCTTAAAGATAATTTATTGGAGATGACCGCTTCTTTTAAGGCCATGTAAATCATTCCCGGCGTCAACCGGTCTTCATCAAACCAATGGCTGATCGTTTCACACTCGACAGGCGATAGCGGCCGGCCAAATTCCTGCTCAAACCGCCGAAAGACCTCCCCTTCGGCCTCTTTTCCTTTCAAGTCATCCATATCTTTGGCGTTCGGCCATGCCGCATCCGTCTCACCAGAGAGGGCTGCATCTTCCAAACCGATCGTTAAAAAACGGAACAGCTTTTCCCATAGCGGTTCAAGTGAGTAACTTTCGATGAGCTTACCTTCAGCATCTAGACTGGATTGGATGTGAATAAACCGTTCCTTTCTCAGCCGGTTCAACATGTGCAACAGTTCCATTTTCGAACAGGTCATTCTTTCCAAAAGCTGTTCAATGCTGGGAAAGTGGTTGCCCTCATTGGAAAAAGCATGCAGGTGAATAATCAACATCATTTCCGTATCGGTTAAATGGAGCTTTTTATAATTTTCAAGCAGCAGATGAGGAAGCGAGGCGTTACCTTTACTCATCCATTTGGCCCATTGTTGTACAGAAATCATAGCCTCTTTCCCCCCTACATTTTATTTCTCCAAAAATTGGGCAATACGACGAATGGCTTCTTGAAGCGCTTCTAAAGAAGTGGCGTACGAAATACGCACATTGTCCGGGGCGCCAAATCCGGTGCCGGGAACGAGGGCCACTTTTGCTTCGTCAAGCAATGCCTTGGCCCAATCATCCGTATTGTCATACGGACTTTGTTCAACGGCTGCTTTCACATTCGGAAAAAGATAAAATGCCCCTTGCGGTTCCACGCATGTCACACCCGGCAATTCCCGCAACAGAGGCAGGACGGTGTCCCGGCGCTGCTGGAATTCCTGTCTCATCCTGGCCAACGGTTCTTGAGTACCTTCCAATGCGGCCAGCGCCCCGTATTGGGCAAATGACGTCGGATTGGACGTACTATGGCTGACCAGACCGGACATCGCCTTCATATATTTGCTCGGTCCGGCCACATAACCCATGCGCCACCCGGTCATCGCATACGGTTTGGACATGCCATTGACAACAAACGTGCGTTCAAATATGTCAGCGGAAAGAGAGGCAATGCTGACATGCGCCACGGCGCCATAAATCAGTTTTTCGTAAATTTCATCACTGACGACAAACAAGTCATGTTGGAGACATACCTGGGCAATTTTCTCCAATTCTTTTTTCGTATATAAACTTCCCGTCGGGTTGCTCGGAGAATTGATGATCACTGCCTTCGTTTTAGGGGTGATGGCTTGTTCAAGCTGCTCGGGAGTGATTTTAAAAGCATTATTTTCCCGTCCTTCAATGATGACAGGTTGTCCTCCCGCCAATTTGACCTGTTCGGGGTAACTCACCCAATACGGAGCGGGAATGATCACTTCATCCCCGGGATTGACAATCACTTGGAAAATATTATAGAGAGCATGCTTGGCTCCTGCACAAACAACCACTTGCTCAGGTGTATAATCAAGATCGTTGTCTTGCTTCAATTTGCGGCAAATCGCCTGGCGCAGCTCGGCAATTCCGGCGGCCGGCGTATATTTCGTGTGGCCTTCCCGCATGGCTTGATATGCCGCTTCAATAATATGTTCCGGCGTGTTGAAATCCGGTTCGCCCGCACCTAGGCCAATCACATCGTGGCCTTGTTCCCTCAATGCTTTGGCCTTGGCCGTAATGGCCAGCGTTGATGAGGGGGTTAAAGTGGATACTCGCTCTGATAATGACATGTCCTTATGGCTCCTTCTGTTCAAAATACCTTTCATTGATCAATGCGTTCAGTCATCCAGCTGTTGACAGCTCTCCTCGTATTATATATAAAAAAACCGTCTGTGTTCAACAGACAGTTTGGAGAAATAGGCGG
>CALBTX010000068.1 GCA_937967685.1 uncultured Bacillaceae bacterium
GTTGGCTGAAAAATACGATTTCGTCTATGCGGCGATCGGCTGGCATCCACACGATGCCGCCAAGATGACCGCCAAAGATTTGGACTGGATTGAAGATTTGGCCGGCCGTCATTCGAAAGTGGTGGCCGTGGGAGAGATGGGGCTTGATTACTACCGGAATCATTCGCCCCGGGCCGTGCAGAGAGATGTGTTCAGACAACAGATTGCTTTGGCCAAACGGGTCAAAAAACCGATCATCATCCATGCCCGTGATGCTTATGCCGACGTCCTGCAAATTTTAAAGGAAGAAGGAGCGCAAGACGTTGGCGGTGTCATGCATTGTTTCGGCGGTGATCTGGAAATGGCCCGGGCATGTTTGGATTTGAATTTTTATATATCTTTTGGCGGACCGCTCACTTTCAAAAATGCGCAGCTGCCGAAAATGGTCGCCGCCGAAGTTCCGTTAGACCGTCTGTTGATTGAGACGGATGCTCCTTACCTGGCGCCGCATCCACGGCGGGGGAAGCGTAATGAAAGCGCATACATCAAATATGTGGCAGAATCTCTCGCCAATATTCGCGGCTTGGAAGTTGAAGAGGTTTGTCGGATCACGAAGGAAAACGGGGAAAGATTGTTTCAGATTGACCCAGTGTGACAAACTTCTCCCGTTCTAAACCGATCGGGGTTGTCATAAGATAAATTATTGTCGAACGAATTATGTGGCAGCAGACACTGTCATTGCTATAAGATAAAGGGCAGATAGCGCCCGGTTTTTTCAGGCGGCAAGCGTTCATTGACAATTCCGATGTCATTGAGTACAATGACGACATGCCAAGGGAGGAGATTACCGTAATGGAAGACTCAAAGCTGAAGTCCTTTTTTGCGAGGATGAAGGGCCCCTTTAGCAGAAAAGTCTTCGCCAAAGAAAAATGGATCATTTTATCCTTATCCATGGTTCTGTTTTCCGTTGTTGCCTTTGGGGTTTACGCCAGCCAAAATATCCCCTTGACGGTCAATCTGAATGGGGATGTCAAGGAAGTCGTCACGAGTGCGGACGAAGTCGGAGAATTGCTGGATGAAATGGATGTCGACTATCATTCAAGGGACGAATTGTCTCACCGGTTGAATGAAAAAATAGAATCGGGCATGACCTTAACTTGGAAAAAAGCGTTCCAAGTCGTCTTGAATAAACGCGGTGAGGAAGAAAAAGTTTGGACGACTGCCGATACCGTGGAAGAACTTTTGGCAGACCAGCAAGTGACCCTGCAGGAGGGAGACGTTGTTGCGCCTGTCCTTCAGTCCGAACTTGAGCCTCATACGTTTGTCGAGGTTGCCCATTATGAAACAGACATCGTTGAAGATGAATATGAAATCAGTTATGAGACGATCCGCAAGGAGGATCCCACCATCCTGAAGGGTGAAGAACGTGTGCTCGCTTCCGGCCGAGAAGGAAAAGGGGTTAACAAGTACGAAGTAACCTATAAGAACGGCAAGGAGATTCATCGGGAATTAATTGACCGCGAACAAACGCAAGAAAAGGAAGATCGCTTGATTGCCGTAGGGACGAAAGAGCCTGAATCGCAGCCTGAACAAAAATCAAATGCCAGGGTGCAAGTCGCTTCCGCCGATCAGAAGACATCAACGAAAGCAAGCGCCTCCAGCAGCAAGCAGAGCGCCAGCGGATCTTCGTCGACTGATTCAGGATCGTCATCCTCATCGTCTGCTGATAAAGGAAAAGTCATGCAAGTACAAAGCACGGCTTACACGGCGAATTGTTCGGGGTGCTCGGGGATTACGGCAACGGGTATCAATTTAAAAGCGAATCCGAATAAGAAAGTGATTGCCGTTGATCCGAATGTCATCCCCCTCGGTTCGACCGTGGAAGTGGAAGGATACGGAACGGCGATTGCTGCCGATACGGGAGGGCATATTCAAGGCAAAAGGATTGATGTTCATGTGCCTTCCAAAGATGCGGCGTTTGCTTGGGGACAAAGAACGGTGACCATCCGTATTGTGGATTAGAGCACACTGTTTCGTCTTCACGATCGTGGACAACAATGGTGAAGGTTGACAAATGAACGTTGACAAATATGAAGAAAAAGAGAGCTTCGGCTCTCTTTTTTTCGGATCACCTGCAATGAAGAGGTGAGATAAATGCTGGATGTGAAGAGGTTAAACTAAATGCAGAATGAGAATCGTTCAATGCAGATAAAAGAAGTGCTTGTCGTCGAAGGGCGCAACGATACGTTGGCCGTACAACGGGCCGTACAGGCAGAGACGATTGAAACGGGCGGCTCGACCTTGCATCCGTTGACACTCAAACAGATTGAGCTGGCGCAACAGAGAAGAGGCGTGATCATTTTCACCGATCCCGACGTTCCCGGTGAGCGTTTGCGCCAGCGGATCAGTCAGCGTGTCCGAGGCTGCAAGCACGCTTTTTTACCGCAAGATAAAGCCAAGTCGGCCGACGGCCGAGGGAAAATCGGTGTGGAGCATGCATCTACAGAAGCGATTCGGCTCGCTTTACAACAGGTGCGTACGGAGAAGGCAGAGGAAGGGATGCCGGCGGACATTCCCTGGTCTCTTTTGGTTGAATTAGGGTTTGTTGGCCGCAAATATTCCAGACAATTGCGCAGAAAAGTAGGGAATCTGTTAGGTATCGGGGATGTGAACGCAAAGCAGTTTCATAAACGACTGCGCACTTTTTGTATCAGCCGGGACGAATTGGAACAAGCGTACGGGTTGGTTGAGAGCGAGGTGAAGGGAAATGAGTGATATTGCCCATCCCAGTCGGACGCGGGCCATTTTGAAAAAATATCGGCTCTCCCCGAAAAAAAGCTTGGGCCAAAACTTTTTAATTGATGCCAACATATTAAAATATATTGTCCGCACAGCAGAAATTGACGCGCATACAGGCGTGATCGAAATCGGCCCGGGGATCGGCGCCCTGACGGAACATCTGGCCAGAGCAGCGAAACGCGTCCTCGCCTTTGAAATTGACCGCCGCCTGATTCCGGTATTGCAAGAAAATCTCGCTGCTTTTCCACACGTACAGATCATTCATCAGGATGTTCTGGAAGCTGATTTGAAGCAGTTTGCGGCCGCTTGCTTCGAGCGGAATCAACCTCTAAGTGTCGTTGCTAATCTCCCCTATTATGTGACGACACCGATTTTGATTCATGTGTTGGAGAGCGGTATTTTCTTTCGGCATATGGTGGTCATGGTTCAGAAAGAAGTCGCCCGGCGGCTGACAGCACAGCCGGGATCCAAAGATTACGGTTCGCTTTCCATTTTGGTCCAATATTATACCGCATGCCGCTATATGAAACTGGTACCTAAAACGGTTTTTATCCCCCAGCCGAATGTGGATTCGGCCATCGTCAAATTAAGCAGGAGAGAGGCACCGCCGGTGCGGGTAGATGATGAATCATTTTTTTTCCGCTTGATCAGAGCCAGCTTTGCCATGCGGCGCAAAACGTTAATCAATAACTTGCTGGCCCATTTTTTGCCCAAAGAGGACAAGCCTGCTCTGTTGGACGCCTTGGCTCAGGTTGAAGTTGACGGAAACAGGCGTGCGGAATCGTTATCGATGGCTGAGTTTGCCCGTATCAGCCAGGCGTTAAAACAAAAGATGCAAGGTTAAGCGCATGTTTCCGGGGCACCTCCCGCCCAAACGAGGCATATATTAGGTTAGGGTTGGGAGGTTGAAGCATGGCATTCAAAGTTGGTGATTATGTCGCACGCAAATCTTACGGCGCCGATATCCACTTCCGGATTGTGGCCATTGACCAACAAACGCAGACGGCGGAATTAAAAGGAATCGATATGCGCTTATGGGCAGATGCACCGCTTGCTGATCTGATCATCGTCGAGGAAGAAGTACGCCTGAGAATGAGAGATAAGGAAGCGGAACAAACCTCAAGTTCCGTCAAAGAACTGAAACAAAACAGAAAGCGAAGGGATACTTTTTTTGAACTTCCCGGGCGTGTGTTGCATATGGATGGAGACGCCCTCTATTTAAAAAAATGCCTCGCACTATATGCCGAGTTGGATATTCCCGTTTACGGTGTCCATGTACCGGAAAAAGAAATGCCCGAGCGGGTTTATACGCTTTTGAAATATATTGAACCGGACATTTTGGTCTTGACCGGTCATGATGCCTATTTAAAATCGAGGGGCAATCCGGCTGATCTTGCGGCTTACCGTCATTCTTCCCACTTCCAGGAAGCGGTGCGCAAAGCGCGTCAGTATGAGCGTCATCGTGATAACCTAATCATATTTTCCGGCGCGTGCCAGTCGCATTTTGAGGCTTTAATCGAGGCGGGTGCCAACTATGCTTCGGCGCCGGACCGCGTCAATATCCATGCACTTGATCCGGTATATATCGTGGAAAAAGCTTGTTATACGCCCATTCACCGCGTGATCAACTTAAGGGAAGTGTTGGAATACTCGATTACAGGCAGAGCCGGTTTGGGCGGGATCGATTCACGGGGAACGTATCGTACCGGAACGCCGGGAATGAAAATCAATACGGAATGACGAATGTTCACTCGCCTTTTGTCGGCCATGTTTGCCGCAAAAGGTTTTTGTACATAAAAGGGGCGTCAAGGGGAAAAATAAAAAAAATTGTTGACATGCTGTTTGTCCGGTTGCTATAATATAAAATTTGTTTGACTGTTTTATTTTGCCGTGCTATAATAAAACACAGCGAGGTGGTTGCGATTGAGTAGAAATGTGTTAAAGGACATTAAAAGCAACTTGGATCAGTATATCGGGCAAAGAATTGTACTTAAGGCGAACGGTGGAAGACGAAAAACGGTTGAACGTTCCGGTATACTTGAGGAAACGTATCCCGCTGTGTTTATCGTTAAACTCGATGAAGAGCAACATAATTTTGAACGCGTTTCATACAGTTATGCGGATATTCTCACTGAAACAGTTGAACTGACCGTCCGTCCCGACGATAACGAAGAGATAAAAATCATGTATACCCCGCAGACCAATTAATTTTTTTTATACAGTAGACATGCTCTGCTGTATTTTTTTGTTTTTATCGTTTTTTTGTACATACTACAGAGTGAGCGTTTCTATATAAGGAGGAATGGTGCATGGCTAGACGACGAGGTGTCATGTCTGACGCATTCAAGGAAGAATTGGCCAAGGATCTAGGTTTTTACGATACCGTCCAAAAGGAAGGATGGGGCGGTATCAAAGCCCGTGATGCCGGTAATATGGTCAAAAGAGCCATTGAAATGGCTGAAGAGAATCTGGCCGCCAAAAATCAGACCGAAAAATAGAAACGCTCAGGGCCGGGGACTCTCCCCCGGCCTTTTTTGTTGATGCCGTCTCCTTTTCAAATCAATGGGGTAATGATAAAATGTTTAGCAATGTATAGTCGTCATCTATAAGGTCATGCAGTGAGTGAAATGGCTAAAGTGGTGAAATGATGAGAAGATCGGTGAAAGCTCCGGCCAAAATCAACTTGACTTTGGACGTTCTACATAAACGAACTGACGGATATCATGAAGTGGAGATGGTCATGACCACCGTTGACTTGGCGGACCGCATCGAGTTAAGCCCCCTGCCGGGAACAGACATTCAAGTGCGTTCATCCGTCAGTTATGTTCCGTGTGACGAGCGCAATCTAGCCTATCAGGCGGCCAAATTGTTACAAAAGCTGTTTCGCGTTCAACAGGGGGTTTCCATCTATATTGAAAAGAAAATTCCTGTCGCGGCCGGTTTGGCCGGTGGAAGCAGTGATGCGGCCGGTACGATTAAAGGACTTAACGATTTGTGGCAGCTGGGCTTGACCACGGAGGAAATGGCCCAGCTGGGCGCACAGATTGGTTCAGATGTGGCTTTTTGTGTTTATGGGGGTACGGCGCTGGCCAGAGGGAGAGGTGAAATCATCACCCCTTTGCCTTCGCCGCCGCCTTTTTGGGTGACATTGGCCAAGCCTTCAGTCGGCGTTTCTACCAAAAATATATATCAAAAATTAAAGCCCGATCATCTTCAGTCCGGGGTAGATACAGCACGGATGATTCAGGCCATTGAGCAAGGCTGCTTTGAGGCCATCTGCGCCAACTTAGGGAATGCACTCGAATCAGTGACGTTCAGGGAATACCCGGAAGTCGCTTTCATTAAGCAGCGTATGAAAAGTTTCGGTGGAGAAGGTGTGCTCATGACCGGCAGCGGTCCCACGGTGTTCGCATTAACCCAAAAAGAGTCCCGGGCCAGAAGAATATATAACGGATTAAAAGGTTTTTGCAAAGAAGTATTCCTTGTGCGTTCGTTGGCCCAAACTTAACGGAGGGGGGTTCAAAGAATGAAGCTCAGAAGAAGTGCACGCATTGCTGATATGACTCAACATCTCCTATCCAGACCTCACCAGATCATCCCTCTGACATATTTTAAAGAACGTTATCAAGCGGCTAAATCTTCCATCAGTGAGGATTTACAAATTATAAAAGAAACGTTACAAGCGGAGGGCAGCGGACAATTAATGACGCTGGCAGGTGCTTCAGGAGGCGTCAAATATATCCCCCAGGTGACAAATCGGCAATCCAAGGAATGGGTGGCCGAGTGGATCGACGGGTTGGCCGATCCCGGGAGGCTGCTTCCCGGAGGTTATTTGTATATGACCGATTATTTGAGTCAGCCCCGGGTTGTGAATCGCATCGGCAGAATGTTTAGTTCACGCTTTGCAGATGCCCGGGTCGACTATGTCATGACTGTGGAAACAAAGGGAATCCCCCTTGCTTATGCCACCGCTCAATATTTGAATGTTCCTTTTGTCATTGTGCGCAGGGATCATCGCGTCACCGAAGGATCTGTCGTCAGTATCAACTATGTGTCCGGTTCATCCAAACGCATTCAGACGATGTCTTTGTCCCGACGGAGCATCCCGAAACATGCCAAAGTCCTGCTTTTGGATGACTTTATGAAAGCGGGCGGGACGATTCGGGGGATGATGGATTTGTTGCAGGAATTTGAGGCCGAAATGGCGGGAGCGTGTGTTTTCGTCGAATCATTGGCGACCAAAGAAAAATTGGTCGACGGGGTTTTATCGGTCATCCGCCTTTGTGCAGTGGATATGGAAACCAAAAAAATACAATTAGAGGGAGGAAACATTTATGATTGAGAAAAAAACCGTTCAAACCGATCGCGCACCTCAGGCGATCGGACCTTATTCCCAAGCCCAGGAAGTCGGCTCGTTCATTTTTACCTCCGGGCAAATCCCTTTGAATACGCAAGGTGAAGTGGTTCAAGGAGGCATCGAAGCCCAAACGAGACAAGTGATCGAAAATTTAAAGGCTGTCTTGGAAGCGGCCGGTTCCGGTTTAGATGACATCATCAAGGTGACGGTCTTTATCCGGGATATGAATGACTTTGCCAAGCTGAACGAGGTTTATGGTGAATATTTTGGCCGGAGCCGCCCAGCCAGATCTTGTGTCGAAGTGTCTCGTTTGCCTAAAGACGTCAGTGTGGAAATGGAATGTATTGCCTTGAAAGCAAATATTGAAAAAAATTAAGGAAATTATTTAGCTCAAAAGAAGGATTTCGCCCATTTTTGTTGAAAACATAGACAACAACGGAAATTTTTTGACAAAAAGGTGGTGAACTTTCATGGAAATCACTGATGTAAGGCTTCGCCGAGTCAATACGGACGGCAGAATGAGAGCGATTGCATCCATTACAATGGATAATGAATTTGTGGTTCATGATATTCGGGTCATCGACGGGAATAACGGAATGTTTGTGGCCATGCCGTCAAAGCGGACGCCAGATGGGGAATTTCGAGATATTGCCCATCCGATTTCATCGGCAACCCGTGAAAAAATACAAAACGCTGTCCTGAAAGAGTACGAACTTCAGGGTGAGCGCGAAGATTATCCATCCGAAACATTAGGAACGGGCGCCTAACTTTGTCCATGGTCGATAAAAATATGTTTACGCAAAAAGTGGATCGATAGGAAGATTCAACCCCTGAGTGAATCTTCTTTTTTTGTTTTTGGTCAATTTT
>CALBTX010000069.1 GCA_937967685.1 uncultured Bacillaceae bacterium
AGCGTTATAGGGTTTTTATCAATAAGTAGATAAAATAAGGCGCGCCCAAGATGGAAACGATGATGCCCACAGGCAGTTCTGAAGGAGCCATAATGACCCGTCCCAAAGTATCTGCGGACAACAGGATGAATGCGCCTAAAGCAGCGGTCAGGGGCAGACAGTGCGAATGCTTTGATCCGACTAACCGCCTTGTAATGTGAGGGGCAATCAAGCCCAGGAAAGTAATCCCTCCTCCGACAGAGACGGAAACACCTGCCAGCGTCACGGCGATGATTAATAACAATTTGCGTTCTCTTTCAACATGGACCCCTACTCCCATCGCCGGTGAATCACCTAAAAGTAATATGTCAAGCACTCTGGACTTATATAATGCAACGGGAATGAGGAGGAGCAACCATGGCAATAAGGCCCAGACAAAGTTCCAGTTGGCCCCCCAGATGGAACCTGACAGCCAGGTCAGGGCTTTTGTAAAGTCACTCGGCTCCATCTTCAACTGGAAAATAATGAGTGCGGCATGAAATGCTCCGTTAATGCCAATGCCCATTAATAAAAGTCTGATGGGTGTCACCCGTCCATGTTTCAGAGATAAAGCATAGATTAAAAAAGCAGCAAAAAAAGCACCTGCCAAGGCTGTCAAGGGCATGACATAGACCGAAGCCCAGCCGTTAAAGAAGGCTGTCCCTTCAAAAAAGAACATATATAATACAACCGCGAGCCCCGCACCAGAATTAATCCCTAATATGCCGGGGTCAGCTAATGGATTTTGCGATACGCCTTGAAGAATTGCACCTGAAAGAGAGATCCCCATGCCGACAAGAATGGCCATGAAAATCCTCGGTAAACGAAACTGAAAAATGGTCAGTTCATGCTCATTCGTACCATTTCCTAATAAAGTAGCCAAAAGCTCATCCAAAGGGATATGAATATAGCCGGCATTGATGCTGATCATGGCTGTAAACATGATCAAAAAAATCGTTAAAACAAGCAATGTGGTAAAGTTCGTCCATTTTTTTGACATTCTAAGCCCTCCCCTCTTTACGGGCCAAATAAATAAAGAAGGGAACACCAACAAGGGCGGTGATTGCCCCAACAGGCGTCTCAAAAGGGGCGTTCACCATCCGTCCAACGATATCGGCTGCGATTAATAAAATACCACCGAGGACAGCAGAACAAGGAATCAGCCAACGGTAATCCGTGCCGACTAAAAACCGTGTGATATGGGGCACGATGAGCCCGACGAATCCTATCATGCCCGCTATGGATACGGCAGCCCCTGTTAAAAGTAACACGGCAGCTGTTCCCATTAATTGAACGACGCTTGTATTTTGCCCAAGGCTTTTGGCGACTTCTTCACCCAAGCTGAGGACGGTTATTGAACGTGAGAGAATGACAGCGAGCAATAACCCTGAAATGACAAATGGCAGCAACATTTGAACCTGGGTCGGCTGCACAGCCGAAACGCCGCCAGCAAAAAAATAACTCATATCTTTGGCGATATTATATTTAATGCCTATCGCCGTCGATAGGGAGCTGAGCAGTGCGGTTATCGCTGATCCGGCTAAAGCGAGTTTAACAGGGGTCATCCCCCCGCGGGAAAGGGTGGTTAAACCGAAAACAAGAGCGGCGCCGAATCCAGCGCCGATAAAAGAAAAGGCGGATAAACCCGAATAGGAAATGCCCGGCATAAGGGCAAAAGCAATGGCAATCAGAAAAGAAGATCCCGCCGTTACACCCATAATGGAAGGCGAAGCTAACGGATTTCTGGTCATGCCTTGCATGATCGCCCCTGATACGGCTAGGGAAGAACCGACGAGAATGGCTGCCACGGCACGGGGCAACCGCAATTCGCGGACAATGATGTGAGTTTGATTGTCCTCTTCAAAAGCAACAAGCGCATTGAGCACATCTCGATAACTTAAATCTGCAGCGCCAAAACGGATCGATACGACAACGGATAGACTTATTCCAATGATGCCCATGATTAGGATGGCGAAAGCCATCGCCTGATTTTTACTTGTACGGAAAGATGCTGTTTCAGTCTTGGTCTGTTTCATTGGCCTCATAAACCGTTTTTCCTCAAAAAAAAAGATTGACATTGATATTGAAATGCTTTTTAATTGAAAGCAGTTATCATTATCATTTAATTTTTTAATCTATTTTACCATAGAATGAGGGGTTTTAGAAATGCTATTTTCGAAAAAAACAATGTCGGTCATCATAGGCGCTGCCCTGTCGGCCATCATACTGACGGCCTGCGGCGGACAAAAGACAGACTCTGCTTCTGAGCCGGACCAAACTGCAAATGAGCCTGAAGCGGCGGGCGAAACAAGAACATTAACGGATGGGATGGGAAATACTGTGGAAGTTCCCGTTCATCCAGAGAGAATCATTGCCAGCTATCTTGAAGACCATCTTGTTGCCCTCGGTATGAAGCCGGTTGCACAATGGAGTGTCAATGATGGGCAAAGCATACAAGGCTATTTGCAAGACGATTTGGAAGGGATTCCAACCATTCCGCATGATCTTCCTTTCGAAGCGGTTCAAGCACTGAAGCCGGATTTAATCATTATGGATTCAGCCAGCATGGTGGAAGGGGGAAAGTATGAGCAGTATAGTCAAATCGCCCCCACCTATGTCATTGGAAAAGATGTTAACACGGATTGGCGTGAAGAATTAAAGCTGATTGGTGAAGTATTGGGCAAAGAGGAAGAAGCGAATAAAGTTTTAGAAGAATATGAGGCAAAAGCAGCTGAAGCGAAAGCGGTGATTGAAGAAAAAGCGGGTCGTCCTCCCGTGGCGGCTGTATGGTTAGTGGGCGGACAATTTTTTATCGTTAATGAGCATTTTTCAAGCGGTGCCGTCATGTATGGAGATTTAGGATTAAAAGCACCGCAAGTCGTTCAAGAGATATCGGAGAATACCGTCGATAACTGGAGCCCCATTTCTTTAGAGAAACTGGTTGAATTGGATGCGGAGTATTTATTTTTAATTAACAGTGACGGGAACGAATCAACCCCTTTAAGCGATACGTTATGGAAAAGCGTACCGGCTGTCCAAGCGGGCAACGTGTTTGAATTCTCAGAGGACGAAAGCTGGCTGTATACCGGTGCGATCGCCAATTCGCAAATCATAGATCATATTTTGGATTGCTTGGGTGAATAGAGTCGTTCCCATATCTCAGTTCCCATATCTCAAAATGTTTCCGATCGCAAACGTATTGATTCTAACATCAAAATATTTTAATATAATGATGAGATGATCGATGATAATCATTTTCAATGTCAATTGAGAAAGCAGGTCATGTTTCATGGCGGTACTGACAGCTGATCACATATCTGTTGGTTATGTGGACTCACTCATTATAGACGGGTTAAACGTGAAAATTCCAGAGAAAAAAATCACGACCATTATTGGTCCGAATGGCTGCGGAAAATCCACGCTATTAAAAGCGATATCCAGATTGTTAAAGACAAAAAAAGGCACGGTTTTTTTGGATGGCAAAGAAATTCATCAATTGCCGACGAAAGAAATTGCCAAAAAAATGGCCATCTTACCGCAAACCGCAGATGCACCGGCTGGATTAACCGTGTCTGAACTTGTTTCCTATGGGAGATTTCCTCATAAAAAAGGATTTGGCACATTAAAGAAAGAGGATTTGGACAGCATGCTCTGGGCGCTGGAAGTGACAGGGCTGAGTGAAGTGAAAGACCGCCCGATCGATGCTTTATCCGGAGGGCAAAGACAACGGGCCTGGATTGCCATGTCTTTGGCACAAGATACCGATATTTTAGTGCTGGATGAACCGACAACTTATTTGGATTTGGCTCATCAATTAGACATTTTATTGCTGCTCAAAGAATTAAATGAAAAAGAGGGCCGCACGATCGTCATGGTTCTGCATGATTTGAATCATGCGTCACGTTTTTCAGATTACATGATCGCGATGAAAAACGGCCAAATTGTCACCGAAGGCACCCCAGACACGGTGATGACGAGCGAAAATTTGGAGAAAGTCTTTGATATTCGGGCGGTGATGACAGGCTGTCCGTACAGCAATCATCCGATTTGCCTGTCTTATCAATTGACGAAGGAATCCCGCTAGTTTTCTCAACAATTTGATCAAAAAATCCCTTTAGACCGTTTTATCTAAAGGGATTTTTATTGAATTAAAAAGCAAGCCCCGAATCGTATCCATGTTTTTCAGGGAAGGGCAGAACCGCGTGTTTGTTCTGCAAGGAAGAAAGGAAACGACAATGATTTCAAAATTTTTCTCATACTATAAACCTCATAAACGATTGTTTGTCATTGATTTTTCCAGTGCGATTATCGTCGCGGTCCTGGAACTTTTTTTCCCCATTGCCGTGCAGTGGTTTATTGACGAATTGCTGCCAACGGGCGAATGGCAGATGATCGTCAAAGTGAGCATACTCTTATTGCTCGTTTACGTCCTCAGCGCCATCCTAAATTATATTGTGAATTACCTGGGGCATAAACTGGGCATCAATATTGAAACAGATATGCGTCAAGAACTGTTCAATCATGTGCAAAAGCAGTCATTTCGTTTTTTCGATAACATGAAGACGGGTCACATTATGAGCCGAATTACGAATGATTTATTTGATATTGGCGAATTTGCCCATCATGGACCGGAAGATTTTTTTATTTCGGTCATGACCGTTGCAGGCACATTTACGATTATGTTTTATGTGAATCCGACTTTGGCACTCATTGCCTTTGTCATGGTGCCGCTGTTAATCGCCCTCATCACCTACAGCAATATCAAAATGAAACGCGCTTGGAGGGAAATGTATCGCAAAATTGCCGCCGTCAACGGCCGTGTGGAAGACAGTGTCTCCGGCGTCCGCGTCGTTCAATCGTTTACTAATGAAGCATTTGAAATCGAACGTTTCCGTGGTCAAAATGCCCTGTTTCGCACCGCGAAGCTGTTTGCCTATCGAGTGATGGCCTGGGCCCATTCAAGCATCTATATGTTAACACGCCTGCTCACTTTGGTCGTCCTTGTCGTTGGTGCATGGCTGAGTTTTAATGGGAAGTTATCGTATGGTGAGTTAGTCAGCTTTGTCCTCTATACAAATGTGCTGATCAAGCCCATTGAAAAAATTAGTGTATTGTTGGAATTGTATCCAAGAGGAATGGCTGGTTTTAAACGTTTCCGTGAATTAATTGAAAGAGAGCCGGACATTCAAGATCAACCTGATGCCATCGAAATTGAGCGTTTAAACGGGGATATATCGTTCAAGAATGTTCATTTTTCCTACGATAAACATAAAGAAGTATTAAAAGGCATCACCTTCCATTTAAAAGCGGGGGAAACGATTGCCTTTGTTGGGCCGACCGGTGCGGGGAAGTCGACCATTTGTTCCCTGATTCCGCGATTTTATGATGTGGATAAGGGGGCTGTGACCATTGATGGGATTGATGTCAGACAGATGACACAAAAATCGCTGCGCGAACAGATCGGGATTGTGCAGCAAGACGTGTTCCTGTTTACGGGCACCATACGGGAAAACATTGCCTATGGGCGCATTGGCGCAAGTATGGCGGAAATTAAAGAAGCGGCACGAAAGGCTCACTTGATGGAATTCATTGAAAGCCTTCCGAATGGGTTTGACACGCAAATCGGAGACCGGGGACTGAAGCTTTCCGGCGGACAAAAACAGCGTCTGGCCATTGCCCGCATGTTCCTCAAAAATCCTCCGATTCTCATTTTGGATGAAGCCACTTCTGCCCTGGACACCGAAACAGAAAAAATCATCCAGCAATCAATCACGGAACTGGCTGAAAACCGCACCACATTGATTATCGCCCATCGTCTAGCGACCATTCGCAACGCGGACCGCATTCTTGTCGTTACGCCGCACGGCATTGCCGAACAAGGGACTTACGAAGAACTGGTTGCCAAACAAGGCATCTTTGCTAACCTGCACAAAATACAATTTGAAAAAGTATTCACTTCATCATCTTGAAAAGTATTCATATCATCATAGAGCATCATAAAGCATCATCATAACCGCCCATCCATGTGCAAAAAGCTCTTCCTGGATGGGCGGTATTATTGGCTGTATACGTCCCAAAACATAAGCAGCTCATTAAACACAAATGGATCTTATCTCCAATGGAACGATGATTGAAATAGATCGACTAAGCGTTCCCAAAAATTTTTTTCATTTTCCGTGGGGGTCGATCTTTGTTCGTCCTCTTCCTCTGGTTCAATGCTTTCGGTTTTGATGACAAATTGAACTGTTGCAACGTCTTCGTTTTTCGGTGAGACAAACGATATCGGTACAAAGTCGGATTTATCGTATTCATTGATCATTCGATCGATCTCTTCTTGCATTTCGTCAGGTAAATTAGCGGTTGAGTCTGCTAATTCTCCGGTGCCATCTTCAAGTTCGTCTGCTCCGCTCGCCAATTCATGCATCCCTTCGTTTAAATCTGAGATGCCTCCGTGTAACTCCCCATAAGCTTGAGAGAGTTCAGCTACGCCATTCGTATATTCCACTAACCCGGAATGGAAAGATTGATAGTTCGTTGCTAATTCCGTTAAACCTTCCTGCAATTGTTTCATGGCGTTTTGGATCTCCATGCTGTCCAAACGGCTGCCCAACTCGTTGGCCATTGTCTTTAAATGCGCACGCATCTCACCAAGAGAACTTGTGACATCATCAAGCGTCGGTTCCACAGATTGAAAAACTTGTTGAGTTTGCTGATAGGTGCCCTTGACGGTTTGGGCTGCTTCATAAGTCTGTAAAAGTCGATCTACTACATCGGGGTCAGCATTGCTTTTTTTCAAGTCAGCGATCTCCGTTTTTGTTATTGGTCGATCAGGGATGGCTTGAATAGACTGTTCTAATGCGTTAAAAGCTGCAACATAGCCGTCTTTTAATGCCGATAATCCTTCTTCTACTTCTCCTAAACCGAAAGCCATTTGTGTCAGACCCTCTGGTAGTTCTTGCATTTGATCGATACCGATCTGCTGAGAGTTTCCGTTTAACGACTGGCTGATCGCTTGCAAGGCATCATCAATCGATTGGGACCCTGCGATTAAATCGGCTGAGCCTCGATCAAGGGCTTGAATCCCCTGTAAATATTCCGCCGACCCGTTCTGCAAGTTTTGCATGCCGTCACTCAATGCAGCAATGCCTTTGTTAAACTCGCTCACCCCTTCATGAAGTTCTGCCGTCGCATCGCTCAAAGAGTGCATATCCTCTTTCATCTCATCCGTTTCTGGTTCTTCAATGGACATCGCTGCCGGCATGGCCGTGATTTCGATGCTCTCCATTTCAAAAGCGGTGACGTCGGCTTTGACAACGAACGTTTTTTCTTGTTCCGGCATAACCGTGAATGTCACTTGTTTATTTTGCCCGGCATTGGCAATCGTGCCGTCTTCAGCCTCAATTTGCTTAAACGTTTCAGAATGGAGCGGAACGGATATTTGCAACAAATAGTTTTCGAAAAAAATGGGATCGACACTCTTATTTTGTCGTGTTTCAATGCTGATTTCGACCTGACCGTTCTGACCCAATATTTCTTCAGGAGATACAGATTCGCCGTTTAGCTTATAAGTGAGACGAAATTTCCAAGGTAACGGTTGATTTTCCAATTGGCCTTGATAATAAAAGGGCTCTTCATCCGCTGTAAAAGTGACCTGCTCTCCGTCTTGTTCAATGGGCTGTAAATTGGTTAAATTTTTCAGTTCGGTGTATGGGCCGTAATCAACGATTGTCCCCGGTTTTTCCACCGCAAAACTGTTGACGACATACATATCCTCTTGCGCACCAGCGGCAGTTAATGTGGCATAGACCACCTCATCCTTGGCGGAATAACGGCCTTGATGTTCTGCTGATGATGCCGGTGCAGATGCATTGAATGTGCTGGCCGATACGACAAACGAAGGAATGATGAAGCAACAAATGGATACAGTAACCAAAATGCGTTTAAATCTCATCGTCATTCCCCCTGAAAAAATGGGCTCTAAA
>CALBTX010000070.1 GCA_937967685.1 uncultured Bacillaceae bacterium
TTGATTGTGAAAATACATACAACAGCGAAAGCGAAAGGCTTTCTGCATTGAATCTCCCCCCTATCAATTCCAGTTCAGGAGGGCATATATGTTTGCACCCGATTCATCCCCCGCTTTCACTTCGTTTTGAAGCGGGGGTCTGCTCGGGTCATTTTGATAAATCTTTTTCCCAATTTAACCGCTGGATGCTCCTCCAATCTCCTTTGTCTCCGTAAATACCGCTCCGTCGCCTTAGGTAAAAAGGCGCTCGAATCTTCTGCGTTTAAAGGATGGTCGATCCACCTTCAATCGGGATCGTATTCCCATGAATGAAGCTGGCATCGTCACTCGCCAAAAAGGCGACGACTTTACCAATTTCGTCAGGTTTCCCGTATCTTCCGGCAGGCGCATTCATCGTAAGATCGTGGAAAGGCCCTCCAGGGGCTGTCATACCCGCTTCCAATGTCAGTGGTGTTTCGATGACTCCAGGGGCCACGGCTACAACCCGGATACCCTTCTGCCCGTATTCAAAAGCCAATTGTTTGGTTAAGCCGACAACACCATGTTTGGCTGCCGTGTATTCCACGCCTGCTTTACTGGCAATGAGACCGGAAGCTGAAGCCGTGTTAATGATGACACCTTTACCTTGTTTAAGCATATGAGGGATCACTCTTTTGGAAATAAGGAAGACACTTTTTAAATCTACCTCCAACACTTTATCCCAAGAATCTTCCGGGACGTTGGCCGTTTCTTCACCCGATCCGCCAATCCCGGCGTTATTGCATAAGATGTCGATTGAACCGAATTTACTTAAAACGGTCTCAATCATCGCTTCTATTTTTCCAATATTCGTCACATCCACTTCAACACTGATGGCCTTCCCGCCCTCGTCCGTGATCATTTTTACCGTTTCGTCGGCGCCCTGCATGTTTAAATCGGCGACGACGACTTGTGACCCTTCTTTGGCCAGCTGGATGCACATTGAACGTCCTAAACCTGAACCGCCTCCTGTCACAATACTGACTCTGTCAGCTAATTTCATTGTTTTCACTCCTCACTTATTCTGTCGTCTCCTAACTCTCATTCTCAAGAATGATCGTGTACACTTCTAGGTTTTCCCCTCATTTTGTTTTATACTCATTGACATGATGGTTATTTCACTTTCCTCATCTCTCCTGTTTTGGATTGTTTTTTATTTTCCATTCTAAAAATTAAAAATGTAAGCGTTGAAAAACAATTCTTCATCCGCTAAACTATGATATATCAGATATCATTAAAAGGGAGGAAGCAGCTTGGGTTTTAATACATTAAAACAACGGTTGAAAGGTATATCGGCCATTAATGTGACACCATTCACAGGAACAAACAATGAAGTGAACAGGGCATGTTTGCGTCAAAACATTCGTTATTTACTAAACAATGACATTGACGTCATTGTTCCTTGCGGAAATACGGGTGAGTTTTACTCGATGACTGTTGAAGAAAGTCAACGGGTGATTGAAACGACGGTGGATGAAGTGAAACGACATGCAAGCAAACAGAAAGACGACAAAGACGGGAAAGACAAGGACACGGCAAGCGTTGTTGCCGGCGTCGGTTATGATCTTCAAACGGCGATTGCCTTGAGTGAGTTCGCTCAGGCAGCTGGGGCGGACGGGATTATGATTCATCAACCCGTGCACCCTTATCTGACGGAAGACGGTTTGGTCAGCTATTATCAACAGATCGCCTCAAGCGTTGATCTCGGCGTGATTTTGTATGTCAAATCCAACGTCTTGACTGAAAGAGGTTTTGATCAATTGCAGGAAACGAACAATATAGTGGGCATTAAATACGCTTTGCCCGATCCGATCACTTTTGCCGAATTGACACAGAAATACAGGCATTGGGAGATCATCTGGGTTTGTGGTCTGGCGGAATCTTGGGCCCCTTTTTTCTATCAAGCCGGCGGACAAGGATTTACGTCAGGGCTCGTCAATGTGGCCCCGGAAAAATCAACCGCATTGCTTAAAGCACTGCGTGCGGGAAAGACGCAGGACATTTTGGAGCTTTGGTTAGATATCAAGCCATTTGAAGATTTAAGGGCCAAATATGACAACGGAAACAATGTGACAGTTGTCAAAGAAGCGATGAATTTAGCCGGATTCGAATGCGGACAAGTTCGTCCCCCCATTAGTCCCCTGCAAGCGCACGACCTGGAAGTGTTAAAAACCATTTTAAACAAATGGGGAAAATGGCAAAATAGGACTTCGGGTTGAAATAAAATTCCCAATTGAGAGAATATTACTATTGATAGATAAGTATATTTGTCATACAATAAAACCAAATCAACAAAAGGGAGATTCTCAAAACAACTGGTATAGGAGAAGAAGATGAAAAAAAGAAAAACACCTTTGGTCGAAGCAGTCAAAAGAAAAACACTTTCCGAAGAAGTGATCGATCATATCATTCAGCTCTTAATTGACGGAACTTTAAAACCCGGAGATAAACTTCCTTCTGAAGTGGAACTGTCCGAAATGCTCTCCGTTTCAAGACCGGTTTTGCGTGAAGCGATGAGCTCATTGGACTCTTTGGGAATGATTCACAGAAAAACACGGGGAGGGACATATTTTTCCAAGAAAATCGGCAGCCGGCCTTTTTCCATCATGCTGGCCTTGTCCGCGGGCGATATCGTCGAAATTGTTGAATCAAGAATGGCCCTTGAACTGGGGTTGGTCACGCTGGCCGCTGAAAACATTACGGCTGAAGAACTGGACACATTAAGCCAGACGATTGAAAAAATGTCCGTCAAACAGAAAGGTTATACGAAGTACGACCGGGAATTTCACCGAATCATTGCCTTAAGCGGGAGCCGGACGATTTTTGAAGGCATGGTCGATGCCATTCTCACCGCGTTTGATAAAACGTTGTCGGAAATCAAGGAGAAGGAGCATGAGACGACGTTGAAACATCATCGAAATATTTATCAGGCGCTCAAAAAGCGTTCGCCGATGGAAGCTTTTACGCACATGTACGAACATATGAACTTTGTCCGGCATCGAATTCTCACCGCCTTCCATAAAAATACAGGTGAAAGTGAGTGAACGTATTGAAACCATTAGACGTCTGTCGCAGTCAAATCGGTTGTTTCCTGAATTTGCCCTCTCCGGGTTTAGCCGAAATGATCGCCCATGCCGGTTTTGATGTGATTGTCCTGGATATGGAGCATGGTCCGTTTGACTGGGCCTCCCTGGAGAACACGATCAGAGCGTGTGAAAATGCTTCAACCGCCTGCGTTATCAGAGTGCCGGAACGAAGACGGGAATATATACTGAAAGCATTGGACAGCGGTGCTTCCGGCGTTCAAGTGCCGATGGTCGAAACTCGGGCCCAGGCCGAGGAAGTCGTTCGTTTGGCTAAATATCCCCCGCTGGGTCACCGAGGCGCTTCTTTCGGTCACCGTGTGGCCCGCTACGGTACATTGGTTGACAGGGGCGCTTACATTGAGCAGGCAAACCGGGAGACAGCCGTCATCATCCATATTGAAAATTTAAACGCAGTGCAGAATCTCGACGACATTTTGACAGTCGAAGGGATCGACGTCATTTTTATCGGACCGACCGACTTGGCGGTATCCATGGGGTTTGCCCGAGATTTAAACAATCCCGAGGTGCAAAAGGTGATCAATCAGGTGAGGGAAAAAGCATTGGCGGCCGGTAAAGCCGTTGGCATTTTGGGCGCGAATGCGCAGCAATTGAAAAAATATCAACAAGAAAAAATCACGTATTTATTGACCTCCATTCAAGCAATTGTCAACAAGGAAGCTCAAGAATATGTCCAATATTTGAAAAATAAACAGTAATATGCCAAACAGCAAGGAGTCATATGTCAAACAGGGGGAGCGATGATGGCAAAAACATTGAGAAGCAGGGAAATCGTTGAAGGTGTGGAAAGAGGGGCTCAAAGAGCATTGTTGGTTTCGGCCGGAGTGAACAGAAAGGACTTTAGTAAACCGTTTATCGGGATTGCCAACACGTATAACGGGATGCATGCCGGCCATGTACATTTCAACGGTTTGGCGGAGCTTGTCAAGGAAGGCATTCAGGAGGCTGGGGGATTGCCTTTTGAGTTTGGGACGATTGCGTTATGTGACGGCATTGCCCAAGGTCATGAAGGCATGCATTATGTCTTGCCCAGCCGGGAATGTATTGCCGATTCTATTGAATTAACCGCGCAAGCCCATCGTTTGGATGGACTCGTCATGTTGGGCAGTTGTGACAAAATCGTGCCCGGCATGCTGATGGCGGCCAACCGTTTGAACATTCCTGCGTTACTCGTGACTGGAGGCCCGATGAAACCCGGTCAATATGACGGAAAAAGCCGGGCGATCTATGAACTGCGCGAGGCCGCCGGACAGTTGAAAAAAGGGAAAATCACAAAAGAACAATATGCTGACTATGAACGCAAGATCACGCGTGGACCGGGTTCATGTGCCATGATGGGTACGGCGAATACGATGTGTGTGCTGACGGAGGTGCTGGGCATGTCTCTCCCCGGATGTGCGACAGCCCATGCCGTGGAAGAGGCCAAGGCATATATAGCCCGGGAATCAGGAAAACGCATTGTGGAGATGGTGCATGAAGATTTAAAACCAAGGGATTTAATGACCGAGCAAGCGTTTCAAAATGCGCTAACGGTTTGTATGGCCATCGGGGGTTCTACAAATACGCTGCTCCATTTGCCGGCCGTGGCGATCGAAGCCGGCATCCGGATTACTCCGGATGACTTCGAACAAACAAGCAGAAAAACACCGCTCATTATTAAAGCGAAACCGTCCGGACCACATACATTATATGATGTAGACGAAGCCGGCGGTGTGCCGGTCATTCTCAAAGAATTAGCCCCGCTGTTGGATATGAGCCAAAAAACAGCTTATGGAACAACATGGGAGGATGCGATACACAACGTTGAAAATTTAAGGCCTGAAGTGATTCGGCCGCTGGACAATGCTTACAGTGAACAAGGCAGTTTGGCCATTCTGAAAGGCAATTTGGCACCGGATGGCTGTGTCGTTAAACAGGGAGCCGTCGTTGAAGCCATGAAACAACATACCGGTCCCGCCAAAGTGTTTGACGGTCAAGAAGAGGCGCTTGAAGCGATCAGGAATGACGGCATTCAAAAAGGTGACGTCATCATTCTCAGGTATGAAGGCCCGAAAGGAGGGCCGGGCATGAGAGAAATGCATGCAGCGACAACCGTATTGATGGGCACAGGTTTGGGAGACAGCGTCGCTTTGGTGACGGATGGTCGTTTTTCCGGAGCAACAAGAGGTCCGTGTATAGGGCACGTATCGCCAGAGGCAGCTGCCGGGGGGCCGATTGCGTTCGTGGAAGATGGGGACCGGATTACGATTGACATCATCAATCGGACCATCACGTTACATGTTGATGATGAAGAGTTGGCTAGACGTAAACAACATTGGAGGCCAAAAACCCCCAAGATTACAAGCGGAATGCTGCGCCGTTATGCAGCTCAGGTCTCTTCTGCGGATAAAGGGGCGGTCTTAGGCGTGAATGGATGAACTGACCATGGCGCTAAGGCGATGAACAACAATGATAATATCTGATAATGATATTTAATTAAGTATGATATCTGATATATAGAACTTGATATATAAAACTTAATAAATCAAATCAAATATATAAAACTTTAACAAATCTAATAAAAGAGTGAAATAAAACTTAAATAAAACGTGGAAATGAAACTTAAAT
>CALBTX010000071.1 GCA_937967685.1 uncultured Bacillaceae bacterium
CTGCTTAATGGTTGGTATTCGGCCGATACACGGGGGGATCACTCTTGGGATACGTTTTTGGCTGAGCTTCTTTTTCTTCCTCATCCAACATATAGGGAGGATCATCCAAGCGGACGAGAATGACATCACTGCCGATTCTAACAATATTCCTCCAGGGAATGACCACTTCTTCCCCGCTAGACAGCAACCCGAAAAACCTCCCCCCTCCGGGACAGACAATGGCATCAACCCGACCATACTGCAAATTGATCTCCAAATCGACGATCGTGCCGAGTTTCTTGCCATCCAAAATGTTGACAACGTCTTTCGTTTGGAGTTCCGAAATTTTTAACATGGAGCTTCCCCACCTGCACTCGAATGCTTGCTGCCGAACAGAAGATGAAATCTCTCAGCCGATATCGAATGTTCTCTCCGTCGGATGTTTCTCTACTATTATATGTATGTGCAGAAAAAAATGTCCTCAAAAATCGGAAACTCCCTCTCTTTGAAAAAATTCAACAAAACGTGGCACCCATTTAATGTGCGGAAAGGCCATCTGTTTAATGTGCCTGAACGTGTTTTTCCATTTGCATGATAGCCGCTTTTTCCAAACGGGAAACCTGAGCCTGAGAAATACCGATCTCCTGGGCGACCTCCATCTGTGTTTTGCCTTCAAAAAATCTCATGGACAAAATCAGTTTTTCCCGATCATTCAAGCGGCGCATCGCTTCTCTGAGGGCGATTTCTTCCACCCATTGATAATCCTTGTTTTTATCATCGCTGATTTGATCCATGACAAAAATAGGATCACCCCCGTCATGGTAAATCGGCTCAAATAACGAGACGGGATCCTGAATGGCATCCAGGGCAAAAACAACGTCCTCCTTAGGCACGTTCAATGCTTCTGAAATTTCTTGTATGGTTGGCTCCCGCGAATTTTCATTCGTTAAGCGGTCCCGAACTTGCAAAGCTTTATAGGCGATGTCCCGCAGCGAACGGGAGACGCGGATCGGATTGTTATCGCGCAAATAACGGCGAATTTCACCGATGATCATCGGCACAGCGTACGTCGAAAACTTAACATTTTGACTTAAATCAAAGTTATCTATCGATTTCATAAGTCCGATGCAGCCCACTTGAAACAAATCGTCTACATATTCTCCCCGGTTATTAAAACGTTGTATGACACTTAATACCAAACGCAAATTACCATTGACCAGTTTCTCCCTGGCCGAATAATCCCCGTTCTGCAATTTCCTGAATAAAACGCGCATTTCTTCGTTAGTTAAGACAGGCAATTTGGACGTGTCCACGCCGCAGATTTCCACTTTGTGTCTGGTCATTATGTCATTCCCTCCTGGGTGGAGCTACTTAAAGTCAGTATCTCCCCCAAGGGAAAAATTATGCACCTGAAACCGAACGGATCAGATGCCGAATATTCATCCAACTTACACCATTTTATTGAATTCTTTACGCAGTCTTTTGATGATCCTTTTTTCCAGTCTGGAAATGTAAGACTGGGAAATGCCGAGCAGATCAGCCACATCTTTTTGCGTTTTTTCTTCACCGTCTTTTAGGCCGAAACGCAGCTCCATAATCGTTTTTTCCCGCTCAGACAATTTGTGCAGTGCCTTATGCAGCAACTTTTTCTCCACTTCTTCTTCAATGCTGCGGTCGATGATATCGTTTTCCGTACCCAAAACATCGGACAACAGCAGTTCGTTGCCGTCCCAGTCAATGTTCAAAGGTTCATCAAAGGAAACTTCCGACCGAACCTTGTTGTTACGGCGCAAAAACATCAAAATTTCGTTTTCTATACACCGTGAAGCATAAGTGGCCAGTTTGATCTTTTTTTCGGGATCAAACGTGTTCACCGCTTTGATTAAACCGATCGTGCCGATGCTGACCAAATCCTCAATATTGATCCCGGTGTTTTCAAATTTGCGAGCGATGTACACGACAAGACGCAAGTTGCGTTCAATTAACATCGCCCTGACGGCACTGTCGCCGGAAGACAACTTGGATAATAAATGCGCTTCTTCTTCCCTTGTTAACGGCGGAGGCAGTGCCTCGCTTCCGCCAATATAATAAATCTCCTCTGCTTTTAACCCTAGTGCCATCAAAATGCGATACCACAACAACATCATCTGCAATTTAAGTTTCACAAACAATTACATCGCCTCCTTGTTCGAATGAAGATCTATTTGATATTCCTCCTGAAGCAGTTCAGGATGAACGATCGCCTGAAATGAACCATCTCCAAAGGCCTGTTTATTCATGCCGATGAGCACCCGATCGACCGCCCAGTGCGGCTTCACCCCGTCGTTTCCTTGGCCTGTCCGCTGCTTCCAAATTTCAACGCAGTCCGGTTTAAACGCAACCAGCAGCTCCATCTGTTGCCTGATCCCTCGATAAGGGATGATCCGTAAGTTGGACAGCCACTCCTCGGGTAAATTCAGTTCGTCCAGGCGCTGTATGTTTTGCTCATCCAGAAAGATTTCCAGCACATCTTTTGGCAACACTTTTTTCAACACCGACGCTTCCACGAGCATCACCGGCGTTTTTGTCAGTGGATCGGTCAATAAATTGCCGGTGTCCACAAGACCCTGACAGGAAACGTGCGCCTCGCCGACATGTATGTTCACTCCGACAAGCAAATGCTCCTTTGACTTTCGTTGTCGGAGATCGTTCCAGCGGGAATGAGTGAACCAAAACATGAGCGGAAAACCGATGATGACAAACCACCAGGAGACGATATCGCCGTAACCGGACCCTTGAGTGGCCACCATCCCCTGAACGAGCTCATGCTGGCTTCGCAAAAAATAGTGAACAGCAAGCAGGCCGCCGCCCGTCACAAATGAAACAAAATAAAAAGTGAACAGCAAAGCCGCGTAACGTAGAATTGTGCCGTAACCGAAAGCCGTCCAGACGATCACACAGGCGAGAACAAGCTTGACAACGGATGTATAGTAGGGCTGCAAGGGTGGTAAAAATAGAAAAAGGACATACCCGGACCCTATGGCGGCCGCTGCAGCAAGCCGCCATTTTTTAAACGGCGTTTTGCGAAAGAGGGCTGTCATCCAAAGCAACAAATAATCGATGCCAAAATTTAGCAGCCAGATCAGGTCCAGATAGAGGAACATCCCGTAGGCCCTCCTGTACATAAGTGAGAACAGTATAACGGATCCATCCATCAAAAGCTGTTGAATTTTGCCTACTTGTCCTTCATTTTTTTAGCAAAAATGTACGGAATGTGTTGTCGAATACCGCATATAGAAAATTGTATTCTCCATTCGTCCAGACTAGAACTTGATTTTGAAGAAAAATCAAGTATAATACTAGGGAAAGTTATCCAGGTTGAAAGCTTGATACATATCAGTTTCAATCAAATCGTGCCAAACCTCTTGTCTTCCATGCCGGACGGGAGGTTTTATACATTGGGGGTTTAATGATGCGGAAAAAAGTCATACAAGTCTTACAACACTTCGTCGATGTACCCGAATCTGAGCTGCGCGAACTGTTGGAATCACCTCCGTCCAGAGATAAAGGGGACATCGCTTTGCCTTGTTTTCAATTCGCCAAAAAACGGCGTCAATCACCGGTGCAAATTGCCCAGGAACTGGCTGAGCGCCTGGCGGACACCGCATTAACAGGCAGCGGCATCGCCAAGGTGGTGCCGATGGGACCGTATGTCAATTTTTTCTTTGATCGCCAACAATGGACACTTCGTCTGCTCCAAAGCGATATGAGGCAACAGCTTCAGGATGTCCAAATCGGCACCGGAAAAACGGTCGTTGTAGAATACTCATCCCCGAACATTGCCAAACATTTCAAACTGTATCACATCCGCTCGACAATGATCGGTCAGGCCCTGGCCAATACGTATGCGGCCCTCGGCTATCATGTGGAGAGAATCAATCATCTTGGAGATTGGGGCACCCAATTCGGCAAATTGATGGCCGCTTATTTTAAATGGGGAAACGAAGAACAAATCAAGGCCAACCCGATTTCTGAACTTGTTGATCTGTACGTCCGCTTTCATGAGGAGGCTGAAAAAAATCCGCAATTGGAAGAAGAGGGACGACGCTGGTTTAAAAAACTTGAAGAAGGCGATCAAGAAGCATTGAGCTTGTGGCAATGGTTTAAGGATGAAAGTTTGAAAGAGTTTAACAAAATCTATGCCTTATTAGGTGTGCAGTTCGATCACTACCTGGGGGAAAGTTTTTACGGAAATAAAATGGAAGACATTATCCGCGAGTTAGAAGCGAAAGACTTGTTAGAGGAAAGTGAAGGGGCGCTAGTCGTTCGCTTGGACGAGAAAAATATACCGCCTTGTATCATCCAGAAAAAAGACGGTGCTTCTATTTATGCCACACGGGACATCGCTGCCGCCATTTACCGCTATGAGCAGTTTCATCCGGTCAAAATGCTTTATGTCGTTGACCAGAGACAAGCCTTGCATTTCCAGCAAGTGTTTTCCGTCATCAAAAAAATGGGTTACGACTTTGCCGATGATTGTGAGCACATCGCTTTCGGAATCATGAAAATTGACGGTGAAATCGGCTCAACCCGAAAGGGAAAAGGTTTGTTGCTCGATCAAGTCCTGGAACACGCCGTTGACAAAGCCAGACAAATCATTGAACAGAAAAACCCTAATCTGGAGGATAAACAGCGTGTCGCCAAAGCGATCGGAACCGGGGCCATCATCTTTAATGATTTGAAACATCATCGTACACATGAAGTCGATTTCCGTTGGGATGAAGCCTTCAATTTTGAAGGGAAAACGGGACCGTACGTGCAATACACACATGCCCGCATTTGCAGTCTCTTGCGCCGAGCTGACGAAGCCGACAAAACACCTGTAGCCCATCCCGTATTTGAAAAAGATGAGGTCTGGGAACTGATTTACCAGCTCCAGCAATATCCGGCCGTACTGGTCGAAACAACCGAAAAAGATGATCCTTCTCAAATTGCCGGATTCTTATTGGACCTTTGTCAACTGTTTAATCGTTTTTATGCCAAGGAAAGAATTTTCGTCGATGATACGGATGAACGCCGGGCCAAATTGGCCATCTGTCAAAAGGTGGCCCAAGTGCTCAAACACGGCCTGCAGATGTTAACCATTCAAGCACCAGAAGCGATTTAAGGTGATTTGCGCACATCAAGCTGGCTCATCAGTTTATTCGTCTCTTTTCTTTTGGCAATTCTGGCCGCTCTCCGTTTTTCCCGGTCTGTATAGACCAGTCTTTGTTCTTCTGTTTCGGGATACACCTCAGGCACTTCCGTCGGCCGGCCTTGTTCATCCAGGGCCACAAAGGTGAGGAAGGATATGGCGGCCACAGATCGTTCACCGCTGAGCGTATCTTCTGTGATGATTTTGGCAAAGACTTCAATCGATGTCCGGCCCACGGAAGATACGTACGCCTCGATGTCCACGATATGGCCGCTTAAGATCGGCCTGTGAAAATGAACGCCGTCATTGGAAGCTGTTACACAGTCCTTTTTTGAGTGACGTCTGGCCGCTATTGCGGCCAGTTCGTCTATATATTTCATTAACAAACCGCCAAATAAAGTATCGTGGTTGTTCGTGTCTCCGGGCAGAACAATTTTGGTCAATGTTGTATAAGAGGCACTCATCGGGATTTTTGTACGACTCAATTCAGCTGGCTCCCTTCCTGATTCTACGGCACGAATTTGGCACATCTGAAGCGCTGTTCCGGTTAAGTGCGATTGGCTAACATGTTTATCGTATCCACTATATTTTCCTTTATTTCATCCACTTTCGTCAAATCGACAGCCCGGGCATAGATCGATGCTAATGAATCTCGAACTTGTTTCGCTTTGGCAATCATTTGTACCGCCTGTTTTGTTTCCGTTTTATATTGGCGGAATGTTTGCTGCAACTCATCATGGTAGAGCCGATCGATATTTTGCGTATGACTAAGTTCATACAGATCGACGACTTCATCTCCTGCGCGCACAGGGTCAATCGGGTGAGGATCAGTTCCGTCGAGAACAGCCGCTTTCAAAGCGGGAATGATGACCATGTCCACACTTTCAGGATCAAAGGAACATTGATAAATGTCTGTATCAAGACCATTGGCCATAGATTCGGCGGCCAATTTTTTTAACAGCGTCGATTTCCCGGAGCCCGGCTTGCCTTTTAAAATGATTCTCGTAGTCATATTTTCGGTCAATTCATCAATAAAATGAACCACCCCGTTCGCTGTCGCCGCTCCGAAAAACCTTTTGCGTACCCGCGGGTTTTTTTCGATCTGTTTGCCGAGAAATAGACGATGAAGCAATTGTGTGGTGAAACGGTTCACCCGATCAAAATCAATACCTTGGGCATAAATGGCCTCTCTCTGCAAATGGATTTCTTTGGCCTTGGCAAAATGTGCGAACGCTTTTTCCAACCGTGTCTGCATTTCATCGAACAAACGGATGATTTCCTCCCGTCTTTGATTCAACGAAACGGCGTCCCAACAATGACCCAAGTAAATCATCTCTTCCACAGCTCCGGGATACTTGATTTGAAATTGATGCGGGTAGTTGCCGCTCACGATGCCGACGCCGATTTCCGGAGCGATCAGTCCATCCAACTTCTGTTCGTCCAACGAATTGTGGACATACTCCAAATCGCAGCCATTGGCCGACAGCCTGTTTCCAACAGCATGAATCAGAGATGATATGCCTGTTCCCGGGGCACCAGTGATAATATACAATTTTTGCAAATTTTGAAGGTTCGTATCCCATAACGAATAGAATCCCGCGGACGTATTGCCGCTGGCAAAAAAGTGTTTTATCTGACCAGTCACTTTAAAACCGTCCTTTCAATGATAGATCAATGGTTCTGACCAATCTTAACCATCCCGTCATCCCCTGCAGGCACTGTCCCTTCCTTGCACATAGTCATGTGCCCAATTTCAGCTTATTCACGGATTCAGGTGAAAGTGTGTAATAAAAACGCTCCCTTTTAGGTGAACAGGTTGAATTGAACCTGTCTGCCTAAAAGGGAGCGCATGAAGGGATCAAATTTACTTTCTTCGGTTCCTGTTGCGTAGAAAGGTAGGAATGTCTAAGTCATCTTCCGCATAGGTGGGATAGCTCTGCTTTTGTTCCTCCTGTTTTTCCTGTTGGGAAGATAAAGTGGCAGCCGTTTCCTGCTGTTGCAGGCGATTCATGTACATCCTCTGCCGGCCGCCTCGCACATTGGCATTGACGGCAGATAATTTAGCTTCATCAAAGCCGGTGGCAATGACAGTGACCGAGATTTCATCTTCAAATTCTTCGTTAATGACCGCCCCGAAAATCATATTCACTTCGTCATCCGAAGAGGCCGCCACAATATCAGCGGCTTCATTCACTTCATATAAGGACAGGTTTGTCCCCCCGGTAATGTTCATGATCACCCCTTTGGCGCCATCTATGGATGTTTCCAACAGCGGCGAACAAATCGCTTTTTTGGCCGCATCGGCAGCACGGTTTTCCCCCGTGGCCACGCCGATTCCCATCAAGGCAGAGCCTCTGGCTGTCATGATGGTTTTCACATCTGCAAAATCAAGATTAATGAGACCGGGTACGGCAATCAAGTCGGAAATGCCTTGCACACCTTGGCGCAGTACATTATCCGCTTCTCTGAACGCCTCCAACATGGGCGTATTTTTATCAACGATTTCCAGCAGGCGATCGTTCGGAATGACAATCAGCGTATCGACTTTTTCTTTGAACGTTTCAATCCCTTGTGCGGCATGAGTGGCCCGGCGTTTCCCTTCGAAAGTAAACGGACGCGTCACGACGCCAACCGTTAATGCACCAAGCTCCTTGGCGACTTCTGCGATCACAGGGGCGGCGCCCGTTCCGGTTCCCCCGCCCATCCCGGCCGTGACGAAAACCATGTCGGCTCCTTTGAGAACATTTTCTATTTGTTCTCTGCTTTCCTCCGCGGCTTTTTTGCCGATGTCAGGATTGGCGCCCGCTCCTAAACCACGGGTTAATTTCGCCCCAACCTGCAATTTATGTTCCGCTTTGGACAAATTCAGGGCCTGTGCATCCGTGTTCACGGCAATAAATTCCACACCTTGCACACCGGTTTCGATCATCCGGTTGACAGCATTGCTTCCTCCGCCTCCCACGCCGATGACTTTTATTTTCGCTAAATCTTGTGTTTCCATATCAAACTCTAACATTGTTGCTCCTCCTAACTTGTCATGGAATCCGACAGTTTTAAATAAATTCTTTAAACCAATTTTTCACTTTTTCTTTCATACTCGGTTTTTCGTCCGTTAAAGCCGGCCGATGTCGTTTTGGCGGAGCACTTTTGCCTGGAGAAGAAGTGGAGGCAGCGACTTCCTGTTCGCTTTGTCTCGTGTTTTCATAAGCATACTTAATGATCCCCACACTTGCCGTATATTGGGGCTCCCTCACGCCGATATATTCCGGACTGGCAATCCGAACCGAGTTTTGAAAAACGGCTTCGGCCAGTTCAAGTGTCCCGGGCATGCTCATCACGCCGCCGGTCAGGACATAACCGCCGGGACTTTCAGAATACCCTAAGCGTTTCACTTCTTCAGCGATTAATTCAAAAATTTCAACTACACGCGGTTCGATAATGTAAGCCAAATCCACCTGGGAATATTTTTTTCGCGCATCACTGCCAATCCGGGTCACCGTGAACGTTTCATCATCCATCGCTTCATCGACAAGGGCACAGCCGTGTTTTATTTTGATGGACTCGGCGACATCGCTTTGCGTTTTTAGGCCGATGGCGATATCGTTCGTTATGTATTCTCCTCCAATGGGCAGCACACTCGTTGCCGCCAATGAGCCCTGTTCAAAAACGGACAGGGTGATCTGCCCCGCACCAATATCAGCCAAAACAATGCCCAGCGCTTTTTCATCATTGGATAGGGCTAAAGTACCCGCGGCAAGAGGCTCCAAGAATACACCATTGATCGATAAGCCGGCCCGTTCAATACAGCGAACCAAATTATGCAAGGCCGTTTTTGACCCGGTAATAATCGTCCCTTCCATTTCCAGACGAACGCCGATCATCCCTCTGGGATCCTTAATGCCTTCCAGGCCGTCAACAATAAATTGTTTAGGAACAACATCAATGATCTCACGTTCCGGCGGCAGAGCCATCACTTTAGAGGCGTCGATGACGCGCATGATATCCTCTTCCCCGATCTCTCGATCCTCACTGGATACGGCCACAACACCTTGCGTCGGCTGTAAACCGATGTGATTGCCCGTGATTCCAACGAACACATATTCAATGGGGATACCCACCATATGTTCCGCGCTTTCAACGGCTTGCCGAATCGATTGAACGGTCAGATCTATATCAACAATGGCCCCTTTTTTAATGCCTTTTGATTCACTCGTTCCCACGCCGATTATATTAATCGAGCCATTGCTCAGTTCCCCAATAATGACACGAACCTTGGATGTACCGATGTCGAGACTTACGACATAATCATGGTTGTTCAAACTGTGGCACCTCCTTATTCTTCCCTGAATTCATCAAGATCGTCGTCTCCTTGTTCCTTTTTGATCGCGTTTGCTTTTATTCTCATTTCTAGCATTCGTTTCACTTTCTACTTCTTTAATCATAGTAATCAAAAAAAGAAAGAAAATAAAGTGTGCTCTCCACTAACTTCAACATCAGAAAAACGTTTCCCTTCTTTTTCAATCATTTTTTTTCGGATCTTCCAACCATTTTCCATACAGTAAGTAAAAAATCCCTTCCTCTTTACCTTCTTCCCGGGCTTCAGTGACGATCTGGGGATACCAGCTCATATTTTCAGCAAATCGACGAATCGATGTCCGTACTTCATAACCGTCATTCATGTATAATGTGAGTCGATACGGATCGGAAACGACAGGCGTGAGCCTGATCTCCGAAATTTGTTTGCTGACGGACTGGGGAAGCCGTTCCAGTTCTTTGCTCAGTTCAATCAAGCCCTCTTTATGCGGCCACCCGGAAAGAATCGGCTGGTCAACCCGGTTGCGATCCCAAGGCTCAGCGAAAAGAATCTCACCCGTAGCCAGCACGGGATATAAAGCCTGTTCTTCCAACCAGAAAGCCACGAGCGGATGTTCCTGCACTTGAATCGTCAATCGGTTGGGCAGATCGCGTCTCACGTTGACCTCGGCGATCTCGTCCATTTGTTCCAGTTTGGACTCCACACCTGCGGCCGTAAAATTAAAATAAGACATGCCTATTTTTAATTCAGCTTGCTGCATTAAACGTTCCTCATCGGCGATGTACAGACCTTGCCAGTTCACTTCGGCCAATTTTGAAAAAGGGGACTGCAAATACAATACGCCTGCCAAAACAACAAAGAATATGATGATTAAAACAATGAGCCGAAAATTGCTTTTCCTTTTTTTCTGCTGTTTTATTTTGGGTATTCGTTCGTCATAAATCACCTTGTCATGATCCATGCTTGTCCCATCCTAAAAAACGGCATTGGTGCAATGCCGTTTCAAATTCTAATCACTGGAAGTTTTCTTCTATGAGTTTTTCCCGGCTTTTATTTTTTACAAGCTGTAATGATATTCATTATAGCATGGAAAGGTTTGCTTTGAACAGCACCGCTTGGCGATCGTTCAATCTTCACCGACGACCTGCACTTCGGGGCGCATGTGCACATCAAATTTTTCGGCAATCGTCTTCTGAATATGATCAATCAGGGCCAACACGTCTTTGGCCGTCGCCTGACCTAAATTGACAATAAAATTGGCATGCAATGGGGACACTTGAGCATCGCCGATGCGATACCCTTTCAATCCGGCCTGTTCAATGAGGGCTCCCGCGGAATGTGGTTTGGGATTGCGAAACACGCTTCCGCAACAAGCGTTGGCGTCTTGCAAAGGCTGCGTTTGCTGGCGATATTTTTTATGTTTGAGCATCTCTGCTTTAATGGCTTCCTTGTCCTTTTTTTGCAGGCGGAAGGTGGCCTCCAGGCAGACGCCTTTGCGCGTCTTTTGCAAGATAGAATGACGATAGGAGAAACGCAGTTCTTCATTTTTTAAAACGGTCAGTTCACCGTCATCAAACAGAACTTCCGCGGAATACAATATGTGTGAGATGTCTGAACCGTGCGCACCGGCATTCATGTACACGGCGCCCCCCACAGTCCCGGGTATCCCCCCGGCGAATTCCAAACCGGAAAGCCCCTGTTTGGCGATGACATTGGCCAGTTTGATCAGCGAGTACCCTGCCCCTGCGGTGACGAATTCATCTTGAACGGACAAATGATCGAGTCCTGAACCCAATTTGACGACAACGCCCCGAAAACCGCCGTCCCGCACGAGCAGATTGGATCCCCGTCCAATGATGATATAGGGGAGCCGATACTTTTGTATGCTTCTTAAAGTCATCACCAGTCCTTCTTTATGATCCGGTTGAATCATGATATCGGCAGGACCACCAATTTTCCAAGACGTATGTTTTTTCAGCGGTTCGTTCAAGCGCACTTTCCCTATATTTTCCTGCTCTATAAGTTCTATGAATTCATTCAATTGGAAACCTCCCATTTCTCCGCGAATGCACGATAAAGCCCAAAGCAGTTCAATTCATCATATGTTTTCCGCAAAATTTGGTGACAAACGCCTAGCTTTTGTGCAGTCGAGATCCATCCTTCAAATGTCTGCCCTTGTCTTCGTTTGCGGATAAACGCCTAGTTTTTCTGGTGGACGAGTTTTTTCATCAGCTGATAGATTTGAGCGGCGGCATCCGTTTGCCCCAATCGGGCGGAAGCGCGCTTCATGTGTTTGATCCGTTCTTGATCCGCCAACAGCTCTGCGATCGTTTCAAACAGCCTTTTTCCGTCTAGATCCCGTTCCAAAATGACGCGAGCGGCGCCTTCTTTTTCCAGCCACCTGGCGTTTTTTTCCTGATGGTTATTGGTGACGTATGGGGAAGGTATCAGGATGGCGGGAATACCCAATGCTGTAATTTCGGCCAGAAAAGATGCCCCGGCCCGATTGATGATCAGATCCGTGGCAGCCAGGACATCGGGCATGTTATAGACAAAAGGCTGAACCGTCATTTTTTCCATTGGCGCCTTGCGTTCAGTCAGCTCGTGACAGATGTGATCATAATGAATGTCACCGGTCACGTATACAAAATGGCAATCCGCAAAGCGATCAATTCGGTCGGCCATGTCCAAAAATGCGCGATTGATGGCCTCAGCCCCCCGGGATCCGCCGACAACGAGAATCACTTTTTTGTTTGGGGGAATACCTAGTGAACGTATTCCTTGTTCTCCGTCAGCTTGTACGACTTCCGAAGCCCTCGGATTGCCTGTTAACTCAATGCGGCGGCCATTTTTGAAATGTTTCACGGACGCTTGAAACGAAACAGCCACCGCCTGTGTAAAGCGGCTTAAAAAAACGTTTGTCAACCCCGGAACGACATTTTGTTCGTGGACAAGGGCGGGAATCTTTAGCCGGCTGGCGGCGTAGACGACAGGACCGCTGACATAGCCCCCCGTCCCAACAACGATATCGGGACTAAAGCGGCGAATGATCTTCTTCGAACGCCTGACCCCTTTTAGAAACCGAAAGATCGTTTTGATGTTCTCCAGGGACCATTGGCGTTTAAAGCCGGTGATGTGCACCGTTTCAAAAGGAATGTCCGTCTGACCAACGATGTCTGCTTCCAGCCCTTTTTCCGTGCCTATGTATAGGAATTCGGAGTCCGGTTCCCGTTTTTGCACTTCCCGTATGATGGATAAAGCTGGATATATATGACCTCCCGTTCCGCCTCCGGAAACGATGACTCGCATGCAATCACCTCGCGTATCTGGAAACGTTCAACAGAATGCCAACGGCCATGAGCATCAGCGTTAAGGATGATCCTCCATAACTGAGGAACGGAAGGGTGATGCCGGTCACAGGGAACATCCCTGTCACAACCCCTACGTTAATAATGACCTGTATGGCAATCATGGCAATGATGCCTGCAGCTAAAAAACTGCCGTATAAATCAGGTGCGCTGATGGCTACGCGCATCCCTCTCCATAATAGTAGCGTAAATAAAACCAAAACGGTAGCCGCTCCAATAAAACCGAGTTCCTCGGATAAAATGGCGAAAATAAAATCGGTCTGCGGTTCGGGTAAATAATAAAATTTTTGGCGGCTCATGCCCAAACCTAAACCCATTAAGCCCCCCGGCCCTATTGCATACAGGGACTGGATGACCTGGTAGCCGGCGCCGAGCGGATCCTGCCAAGGATCTAGAAAAGCGGTAATTCTGGCGATGCGGTAAGGTGCGGCCAAAACGAGCGCGGCAAATCCTAAAACCCCGATCATCGCCAAACCCACAAGATGCGCCATCCGTGCACCGGCAATAAAAATCATCGTCACCGCCGTGCCAACCATGACCGCCCCTGTTCCCAGGTCAGGTTGGAGCATAATCAAACCAAAGGCGAGAAACACAATGGCCAAAGATGGGAGCAGTCCCTTGGTAAATGAAACGAGCTGTTTTTGACGTTCAGATAAATATTTGGCCAAAAAAATAATCATCCATATTTTAATAAATTCGGAAGGTTGAATGGAAAATGCACCGACTCCCAGCCAGCTTTGAGCGCCTCCTCTTTCTAGGCCGACCCCGGGGATTAAAACTAATATTAACAAGGCAAAGCAGCCGATCAGCCCGATCTTGGCCCATTTGCGCAAAATCCAGTAATCGATATTCATTAAGACAAACATTAAGAAGATGCCCGCTCCGGCAAATAAGAGCTGCCTTTTGACATAATAATAGTAATCCCCCTGCTCATGATAGGATATGACGGCACTTGAACTGAAGACCATGACTAACCCTATGGCCAGGAGCATCAGCGTGGAAAAGATAATGAGGAAATCGGGCGTGGAACGCATCTTTGTCACGGATGGACACCTCGCATCATGCTAGATTCGGGCAGGCCCTGCCCTTTATCTAAGCATATGCACGCAGCTGACAAACATGTCTCCTCTCTCCTCAAAGGATCGGAATTGGTCCCAGCTGGCGGCAGCCGGAGACAACAGGACGATATCTCCCGCACTGGCGTTGTGATAGGCAGAACGCACCGCTTCTTTAACATTATCGACTCGTACAATCCGTTTTACCCCCGCTTTTTCGGCCGTGCGGATTAATTTTGGTGCGGTTTGCCCATAGGCGATTAAAGCTTTGACGTGTGAAGAAAAAATCGGAATGAGTTCATCATATGTATTCCCCCGATCAAGCCCGCCGGCAATGAGCACGACGGAACCGGGGAACGACTGCAAGCCCCTTTGGGTCGCCAACACATTCGTCGCTTTAGAATCATTATAAAATTTGATCCCGTTCACTTCCCGGACAAACTGCAAGCGATGTGCCACGCCTTCAAAACGACGAAGCACTTCTCGCACCCGTTCCAGATGCGCCCCTGCTTCCATACTCACGGTGACCGCCGCCAACATGTTTTCCAAGTTATGCTCGCCGGGCAGCTTGATGTCCTGCACATCAATGATCCATGTCCTTCTCCCTGTTTTTTCTTTATAGATGATCGCTCCATCTGCGATGTATGTGCCACGGGGCACTTCCTCGCGACTGCTGAACCAGGCCTTTTGAGAACGCATCCGGCCGGCAACTTCTCTTGTCTCTCGCATGTCGAAATGGTAAACGCCAAGCTGATTTTCATCCTGATTGACGAACATGTTCGCTTTGGCCCCAATGTAATGTTCTTTCGTATGATGGTAGTCTAAATGAGCATCAAACACGTTTAAGAGCACGCCGATTTCCGGACAAAACGTTTGCGTACCGAGCAACTGAAAGCTGCTTAACTCCGCCACAATCCACTCGTCCTTTGTCGCCTTGGCGGCCACATCGCAAAACACGGTGCCGATATTTCCGGCAATGAGCGGCGTTCGCTCGCCGCCATTTAACATGTCACAAATCAATGTGGTCGTCGTCGTTTTTCCATTTGAACCGGTGACGCCGATGATCGGCGCCTCAGAAATAAGGTAGGCAATTTCCACTTCCGTGACAATGGGAATCTGCCGTTTTTCTGCTTCAAGCAAAAACGGAATGTCATAAGGGATTCCGGGATTTCTTACAATCAGATCGATGTCCTCCGTCAACAGTTCCGGCGGATGTCCGCCGCAGACGATGCGAATGCCAAGCCGCTTTAGTTCGTCAAGATTTTCACATTCAGCTTCATGCTTCTTTTCATTCAAGGTGACTTTGGCCCCTAAACGTGATAAAAGTTTGGCCACACTCCTTCCGCTTTTGGCCAAACCGAGCACTAAACAATGTTTTCCTTGTAATTTGCGTACGCCCGCTTCTTTCATGATGCAAACACCTCTAAATAAATGCCGAGACCGGCAAAACAAAGCCCGATCAACCAAAAAACAGTGACCACTTTCCACTCCGACCAGCCGCTAAGCTCAAAATGATGATGAATGGGGCTCATGCGAAAAATTCTCTTCCCCCGAGTTTTAAAGGAGATGACCTGCAAAATGACGGACAACGTCTCGATGACAAACACGCCGCCGATGACGATGAGTAACAGCTCTGTTTTGGTCAAGACAGCGGTAGCGGCAATCGCGCCTCCGAGTGCCAGTGAACCGGTATCTCCCATGAATACTTTAGCCGGATGCGCATTGTAAACGAGAAACCCTAAGACAGCCCCGACAATCGCCGCACTGAAAATTGAAATTTCCGGTTCGGCATACCTCCAGGCGAGCAGTGCATAGGCACCGAAAGCAATGGCCGCCGTGCCTGATAACAGACCGTCCAGACCATCCGTCAAATTCACCGCATTGGAAGCGCCGACGAGCATGATCAGAATCAGGGGGAAGTAAAACCATTCCAGATCAAATCCATAACTTGTACCCGGTATGAACACGGCGGTGGAATGATTGTTTTGATACAGAAAATAATAAAAGATCAGAGCGATAACCAACTGCGAAAATAATTTTTGTTTCGCGGTTAATCCCAGGTTGCGCTTGAAATAAATCTTGATGAAATCGTCCAGAAAGCCGATCAACCCGTAGCCGAGCGTTACGAGAAGCAGTAAATAAAATTCAAGCGTCATATGAGAGAAACGAAAAACGGTGAATGAAACGGCGAGCAAAATAATGATCCCGCCCATCGTCGGCGTACCCGCTTTCTTTTGGTGAGACTTCGGCCCTTCTTCACGGATGCTTTGACCGAATTTCAACCGTCGTAAAAAAGGAATGATCAACGGAGCGGTTAAAACAACGATTAAAAAAGAAACGAGAATGGTTAGTAATAAAATCTTAAGCATGTGTCTCCCCCTTTCCGGTCTTACATCCGGGTCTTGAGTGCCTCAAGAGCAACTTGCTTATCGTTAAAATGATATTTGCGCCCCTTTATTTCCTGATAAGTTTCATGTCCTTTGCCGGCAATCAGAATGACATCATCTGGCGCCGCCTGTTGTATGGCCCAATGAATCGCTTCTCGTCGTTCAACAAACGTTTGATATTTATTTTGTGGCACTTCGTTCGAAATTAACCCTTCTTTCATGTCGAGAATGATTTTTTCCGGATCTTCGGATCGGGGGTTATCCGAAGTTAACACGCTCACATCAGCATAACGGGACGCAATATGGGCCATCAACGGCCTCTTTGTTCGATCCCGGTCACCACCGCATCCCACGATGCAAAATATTTTTCCTTGAGCAAACTGTTTGATGGTGGCCAGTGCGTTTTCCAAGCTGTCAGGCGTATGCGCATAATCGACGATAACACTGAAGTCCTGACCGGCATCGACCGCCTCCATCCGTCCGGGCACGCCATCAACGTGCAGCAGGCTGTTTTTCATATCCTTTAGCGTTAATCCTTCCACCAACCCTGCGCCAATCGCCCCGAGGACGTTATAGACGTTAAACTGACCGAGAAGCCGGACTTCTATGTTCTCCTCTTCCTGTAAGTATTCGACAGTAAAAGAAGTACCTTGAGGGGTTAGGACGATGTTTTTCGCTTTGATATCCGCTTGCCGATTATGTATCCCATAAGTCAGCACTTGTGCAGGTGTATACGTGCGATACGTTTCGTAAGCGGGGTCATCCGCATTCAGAATGGCAAATTTCAAATCCTCTGGATCATAACGATTGCCAAGTTGGGCAAAAAGCAGGCCTTTCGCTTGTTTATAGTTAGCCATCGTCCCATGATAATCGAGGTGATCCTGGGTTAAATTGGAAAAAACAACCGTCCCAAAATTACACCCTCTGACCCTTCCCATGTGAATGGCATGGGAAGATGCTTCAATGACCGCGTGGGAACAACCGGCATCAACCATTTGTCGAAAACCTTTCTGCAGTTCCAATGATTCGGGGGTCGTATTGGCCAACGGGGTTTCAATATCTCCGATTTGCATATTGATCGTCCCCATTCGGCCTGTTCTGTACCCGCATTGTTCCAACATCTCGGCGATCAGGTGAGTGATCGTCGTTTTGCCGTTTGTTCCCGTCACACCGATCAATCTTAATGCACGTGTCGGCGAATCATAAAATCGGTCGGCAACAAAAGCGAGTGCCCGGCGCGTGTCGGGAACGATGATCACCGGCACGCTGACGTCCACCGCTTTTTCGGCCATGACAGCAATCGCCCCGTTTTGAACAGCTTCCGCAGCGAATTGATGGCCATCCATATTGAAACCGGAGAGACAGACAAATAAACTGCCCGGTTGTACTTTTCTGGAATCCATTTCAATCGAACGAATATTGATTTGATGTAATGCAACATGTTGATCGATTTGTTTGGGGATCAAATCTTGAGTGAGTGTGTGCAAGTCCATTCTATTCACTCCATACGTCATTTTCCAACATTCTTATTTTAATCTTCCCGTTCTTTTTTGTCACTCTTTTCTTTCCGTTGAATCCCCCAACAAAACGCGAATGGTTGACCCTTCCTTCACTTTTTCACCCGGCAGCGGAGACTGCTTAATGATGACCTCCCCTTCTCCGGCAGGATCGATCGGCAGCTGATAATAGCTTGCGCGGATTTCAGTCGGCGTCTTGCCGATTAAATCGGGCACTTCATACATGATCTCATCGCCCCAATTGTATTCTTTTTTCAGAGGACTTTCCCGTTTTTCCACGCCCATATACCGCAAAGCATCCTCGATGATTTGACCGACGATCGGGGCGGCCACCACGCCCCCAAACTGAACGGTTCCTTTCGGATTATCTATCCCGACATAAATGACGAGCTGCGGATCGTCAGCCGGGGCAAAGCCGATGAAAGAAACGATATGATTGTTTTCCAAGTAACCTCCACCGGGGGCCACTTTTTGAGCGGTCCCCGTTTTTCCGCCTACCCGGTAGCCCTCCACATAGGCGTTGCGCCCCGTCCCTTGGGCAACGACACTTTCCAAAGCTTTGCGGACCTCCTCCGAAGTTTCATTGGAAATCACCTGCTTGCGCAGCTGAGGTGTATTCCGCCCCAAGACGAGATCGGTTTCTGCATCGCGCCATTCTTTGGCGATGTACGGTTGATATAAATACCCCCCATTGATCGCAGCTGACACGGCGGTGACCTGCTGAATGGGTGTAACGGCCACGCCTTGACCAAAGGCGGTCGTCGCCGTTTCGACAGGACCTCTTTGCTCCGGTTCAAAGATGATGCCCGCTTGTTCACCCTGCATGTCGATGCCCGTTTTTTTGCCGAAGCCAAAGTCCTCTATGTATTGAAACAGCTTTTCGGTTCCCAAACGTTGGCCGAGCTCGACAAACCCGGGGTTACAGGAGTTTTCCACGACTTCCAGAAACGTTTGTGAACCATGTCCTCCGTCTTTCCAACAGTGAAGAGTGACCCCGCCCACTTTGACATAACCCGGATCATGGAATGTATCATGTTCAAGATCGACCTTTCCTTCTTCTAATGCTGCGGCGAGCGTGATAATTTTAAACGTCGATCCCGGTTCATAAATGCTGAAAACGGGTAAGTTGCGGTTATAAACTTCCGGGGAATATTGCTGATACCTGCCCGGATCATAGTCAGGACGACTGGCCATGCCCAAAATTTCCCCCGTATTCGGGTCCATGGCGATGGCGATGACATGATCGGGATCATATTGGCTGACCGCTTGATCCACCTCACGCTCAATGATCTTTTGGATGCCGGCATCAATGGTTAAAAACAGATCGTTTCCGTTTTGCGGCGGCGTGTACACTTCGGATTGATTGGGCATTAATTTTCCCTGCGCATCAGAATAAAAAGAAACCCTGCCCGGCTCCCCCCGCAGTATGTCATCATAAATGAGTTCAGACCCGACGATCCCTTGATTATCTATGCCGGCAAACCCTAAAACATGCGACAAAAATGCCCCGTTCGGATAGTAACGTTTGCTGTCCTCGGCAATGAAAACACCCTGCAAACCTAACTGCTGAATTTCCTTCGCCTTTTCGTTGGAAATTTTCCTTCCTTCAGGATTGATGCGAACGATCAATTCCTTTTTTGTCACCAGATCGTATACTTTATCTTCTTTCATGTCCAGCACGTTGGCCAATGTTCTCGCCGTTTGGGCCGGATTTTTCACCTGAGCCGGGATGACCATGACGGAAGGGGCACTGATATTATAGGCAAGCACTTCGCCGTTGCGGTCCAAAATCTCTCCTCTTTTCGCTTCAAAAGGGACATCCCTGCTCCATAAATCTTCCGCTTTTTCCATCAGCCAGTGACCCTGCAGCAATTGAACATAGCCCAATCTTGTTCCCAAGATGACATATAGTAAAATGCCGATAACCAGGACGATAAAAATACGCCGGCGAACCGTCACATTCGAAGCACGCACAGACAACCCTCCAATACATATCCGTTCCTCTATAAACTTATTCAACTTGTCTATATTCTAGAACAAACAACAGATCGTATCAGAGGGCATGCAGCTACTCATATTTCGGTTCCAAATTGACGATCAGCTCTTCACCTTGGCGGATGCGTTCACCGCTTGGTTTACTTTGACTGACCACATAGCCGCTGCCTTCGGCCTTCAGTTCGATCCTTGCCATCTGCGCCCAATCTTGCACCTCTCTTAATGTCCAATCGGTCAAATCGGGCATATCCATGCTGGAGGCATCGCCGGTCAATAAATATATGCGTTCGCCTTTAACCATCGGCGTGCCGGTCTGGGGAGATTGTTCAACCACTTCTGCGCCATCCCCGATAATGATGACTTCAAAACCGTCTGCCTCAGCTCTGTCTCTGGCCTTCATGACCGATGAACCGACGTAATGATCCGCTTCAATCATCTCCTCTACTGGCTCGGCTCCTGCTTGGTCATCTTCGACTTCTACTTCGTCCGCCTCCGGAAGGACACTTAAATATTGCAAACTTTGTTCCATCACCGATTTAAAAATTTGAGCGACAACAGCGCCTCCCCGAACAGCGACGAGATCTTCATCGATTTGCGGCGAGTCAACCATGACAAATACGGACAACTGCGGATCATCCACCGGGGCAAAACCGAGAAAAGAATGAATATATTCACCATGCAAGTACTCCCCATTATCCCCGACTTTCTGAGCGGTTCCTGTCTTCCCGGCAACTCGGTATCCTTCAATATAAAAGTTTTGACCGGTTCCTTCGGTCACAACCGTTTCCAAAATGCTGCCGACTTCTGCTGCTGTTTCGCTGGAGATGACCTGTTCATCGAGGACAACAGGTTCGTTTTCAAGGACGACCTCCTCTTTATTCGGATTTTCAATGCGGTCAATGACGTAAGGTTGCATCAGCTTTCCTCCGTTAGCGATCGCATTCATCATTTGTATTTGTTGAATCGCCGTGACCGTGATCGCATGGCCGAATGTCATGTGGGCCACGTCCAGGGGGTAAGCTCTTTCCGAAGGAATAACATAGCCGGTATCTTCATAAGGAAGGTCAATGCCCGTTTTTTGTCCGAAGCCAAAATCATAAATATATTGGTAAAGCTTTTCCCGGCCAAGTTTTTCGCCTAATTTGGCGAAGCCTACGTTACTTGATTTTTGCACACCTTCCAAAAAGGTGATTTCTCCCCATCCTTCCGGACGGTGGTCTCTGATTTCCCCGCCGGGAACCTTGTATGAACCGGAGAGGAAAGTTTCGTTCGGATGAAACACCCCTTCTTCAATCGCCGCCGCCAGCGTCACCGTTTTAAAGGTGGAGCCCGGTTCAAATCGGCTTGTGACCGCCTGATTCATATAATTTTCAATGTCGGAATACGCATTCGGATCAAAAGACGGCCTGTTGGACATCGCCAAAATTTCTCCGGTCATAGGATCGGAAACGATGACCGTCATTCCTTGCGGGGCAAACTGTTCCTCCGCTTCATCCAATGCCTGTTCAACATACAGTTGAATGCGTTCATCCAGAGTGAGGTACACATCGTTCCCATCTTGGGGCTGCTTGATGCCTTCAATCCCTTTGGGCAAAAGGGTGCCGTTGCGATCGGTTTGAAATTCAATCTTTCCGTCCGTCCCTGTCAGATATTCTTGCAGAGAGGACTCCAATCCCATCACGGGATCGCCTTCCTGATTAAGAAAACCTAACGTATGCGAAGCAAACACATGGTTTGGATAATACCTTTTCGATTCTTCTTTAAACTGAATGCCTTCAAGCCCGAGATCGCGAATTTGCTCCATTTTCTGGCGGTCCATTTTCCATCCGCCGGGCCTCAGTTCCACCTGGTATTTGTCATCCTGGCTGAGCAGTTCATATAGCTTTTCTTCAGACATGTCCAAGATGGGCGCCAATAGGCTTGCCGTTCGCTCGCGGTCTTTGACATGGCTCGGAGCGTCTTCGCTTAATACGGCCACGGCCGTATAGGCATTGACTTCCTGGGCCAAAATGTTGCCGTAGCGATCATAAATACTTCCCCTTTTGGCTGCCAAAGAAGTTTCACGGGAATACATTTCATCCGCCTTCTCCTGGTACCATGACGCTTCCACGACCTGCAGCGTATAAAAACGATAAATGACCATAAAAAAGAGCAATAAAAATATTGCTCCGATCAATTGGCTTCTTCTCATGATTTTCCGTGAGGACAACGAAGATCACCTGCTTCTTTCAGACAAAATTTTCACCTTGGCACCTTCCGCTTGCATGCCTAATTCCGAAGTGGCAATCTCAATGATGCGCTCCGGAGCACTTAAAGCCGTCACTTCTGTTTCCAAATTGGCATTCAGCTTTTCTATGTGTTCGATTTCATTTTGGTACGTTTCCAATTCGTAATTGTTTTGGGCGATGGTCGCCTGTTGGGTCATCAACACGGTTAATACGGCAATGATCGTTAAGACGGATAAGATATAAATACTTTTTTCCAAAGCAGTGATACGCGAAGCCCGCGGCTTGGACGCGGGCAAAGCTTCCGTTCGGCTTTGACGAGCTCGTTTCTCGTCCATCGTCCTTGGTGCCGGTTTGGGGTTGCCATGTTTGCCGGGCGGCGCGGTGTCAATGTATGCCTTTGCTTTTCTTCTATGCGGATCCTGATATTTAACTGCGACATTTCCGTATTGGTACATACTTTCCCTCCTAGCATTTTTCAGCGATGCGCAATTTAGCCGACCTTGAACGAGGGTTTTCTTCCACTTCTTTTCTGGACGGAACGATCGGTTTTTTCGTAATGACCTTCAACACACGTTTTCGGGCGCATACACATTGTGGAAAATCAGGCGGGCAGACACAACCTTGGCTCTCTCTTTGAAAAAATTGTTTGCAAATGCGATCTTCCAATGAATGAAAAGTGATCACGACAATTCTTCCCCGAGGGGCTAAGAAAGAGACCGTTTGCTTGAGTGCTTCTGCCAAGGCCTGCAATTCATCATTGACGGCGATGCGAATCGCCTGAAAAGTACGTTTCGCAGGATGAGGGCCATGACTGCGCGCCTTGGCCGGAATGCTTTGTTTAATACATTCGACCAGTTCTAAGGTTGATTCGATGGGCGCCTGTGCCCTTTTTTGTACAATCTGGCGGGCGATCCGCCGGGCGAAACGTTCCTCCCCGTAGCGATAAATCAAATCGGCCAACTTTTTTTCCGGCCATTCGTTGACCACTTCAAAGGCCGAAAGAGGCTGGTTCTGATCCATGCGCATGTCAAGCGGTGCGTCGTGTTGATAACTGAACCCCCGCTCACTTTGATCCAGTTGGGGAGAAGAGACACCCAGATCAAACAGAAAACCGTCCACTGCAGAAATGTTTAAGCTGTTCAGGACATGGCCGAGGTGTCTAAAATTGGACTTGATGAAAGTCGTCTGTGCCTCAGACGGCTCGAGTTGTCTGCTGGCATAGTCAAGGGCTGTTTGGTCCTGATCGATCCCGATGAGATGTCCCCGGCTGTTCAATGCGGCAGCAATCAATGTACTGTGCCCCGCACCCCCCACGGTGCAGTCCACGTAAATCCCTTCCGGTTTTATTCTCAAGCCTCGAACCGCTTCTTCTTTCATGACGGTGACGTGTTCGAACATGCTCATCCTCCAATCCGCGACGTCCAATCTCAGGTGCTAGAGGTCAAAGTCCACAATTTTTTCAGCGATTTCATTAAATGATGCTTCCGACTGCGTGTAATATTCTTCCCAAACTTCCTTGCTCCAAATTTCAACGCGGTTGCTGACCCCGATGACAACGCAATCTTTGTTGAGTTTAGAGTATTGACGCAGCGTAGCAGGAATATTGACCCTGCCCTGTTTGTCCAATTCGGCTTCAACGGCACCTGAAAAAAAGAAACGGGTGAAGGCTCGCGCATCAGATCGGGTAAACGGCAAAGATTTCAGTTTCTCCTCAATATGTTTCCATTCAGACTGGGGATAGACAAATAAACAGTGATCCAAACCTCGGGTCACGATGAAACGGTCGCCTAATTCATCCCTGAATTTGGCCGGGATAATCATTCTGCCCTTGGCATCAATACTGTGTTGGTATTCACCCATGAACACACCGTTTCACCACTTTCTCCTCCGAAATCCACCACTATCCCCCACTATTCACCACTTATGTATCTATTCTACCCCACAAAAAAAAATCCTGCAAAAGAAAACAGGATTTTTTTAAAAAAAGATTTGTTTTTTTAGTGTTTGTTCATTACTTCCAGGAAGCTAAATACGCCTGTTGATCCCCGCTCAAAGCATCGATGGTGATCCCCAGGGCGTCCAATTTATGAGCAGCGACTTGCTGATCAAGTTCATAGGGGACGGAGAGGACCTTGTTGCCAACTTCGGTATAATGATTGTTTAAATACTCCAGGGAAACAGCCTGCAGAGCAAACGTCATATCCATAATTTCCGCAGGATGGCCGTCACCCGCCGCCAAATTAACCAGGCGTCCTTCCGCCAGCAAATAGATTTTGCGTCCATCGTTCAATTGATATTCTTCGATGTTTTTGCGCACCGTGCGTTTTGCGGCGGCCAAGGCTTCTAATTCCTTCACGTTCACTTCAACATCGAAATGCCCGGCATTGGCCAGAATCGCTCCGTCCTTCATCTGTTGAAAATGCTCTTTGCTGATACAATCTTTATTCCCTGTCACCGTGACAAAATAATCACCGTGTTTGGCTGCTTCATGCATGGACATCACTTCAAAACCGTCCATATACGCTTCGACGGCTTTAATCGGATCCACTTCCGTGACGATCACTTTGGCACCCAATCCTTTGGCTCTCATGGCCACCCCTTTGCCGCACCATCCGTAACCGATGACGACAACCGTCTTCCCGGCAACAACGAGATTCGTTGTCCGGTTGATGCCGTCCCAGACAGATTGTCCTGTCCCGTAACGGTTATCAAAAAGGTGCTTGCAAAATGCGTCATTCACCGCCATCATCGGAAACTTTAGTTCACCCGCTTTTTCAAGCGCTTTTAGACGCAAAATGCCGGTCGTCGTCTCTTCGGCTCCACCTCTAATCTTCTCCAGCAGCTCCGGTTTTTCCGCGTGCAAAATGGAAACGAGATCCCCGCCGTCATCAATGATGAGATCTGGACCGGTCTCCAACGCTTTGATGAGATGCTGTTTGTACTCTTCCGGTTCCGGATTATAGCGGGCAAACACTTGAATGCCGTCTTCCACCAGTGCGGCGCACACATCGTCTTGGGTGGAAAGCGGGTTGCTCCCGGTGATCGTCACCCTTGCCCCGCCGGCCTGAATGACTTTGGCCAGATAGGCTGTCTTCGCCTCCAGATGTAAAGATATGGTCACGTTTAAACCGTCAAACGGTTTTTCCTTGACAAACCTGTCCCGAATGCGGTTGAGGACAGGCATATGTTCCTTCACCCAATCAATTTTCAAATGACCTTCATGTGCTAAGCTCAAATCTTTGATCAAACTCGTGGTTTTCACATCCATCAGCGCATACTCCTTTCAATCTTTGGCGTGCAAATAGATCAGTTTATGTTTTCCGTTCAACGAAAAAGGGGTTTCAAGAAGATGCCGCACGAGTTCCGGACCGTGTTTATTCAGAAAAACATACGGGTTGTAAATGCGCTCCTGCAACGATTGCTCGGGAATTAACATTTGTTCCACTTTGTCAAATTGTCTTAGGGCGGCAGCGTGCTTCGATTCGTAAGCGGCAATCGCCCTTTTCTCCAGGTACTCGACCTGTTCGATGATTTTGCCCAAATTTTTTTGTCCCAGTTTAAACATGCCCTGATCGACCTGATTAACTTTGGCCAACAGCGGTTGATAAACGGAAGTTATTTTTTCTTTCGTCTTGTCAAATGTCTGCTGTAACTGCAGCTCATCTTGTTCCGCCAGCCATTCCCGGCGGAAGCGCTGAAAATCCGAAAAGACGTCCCGCGGTGAAATGTGATACCGCTTCAAGACTTTGGCAATCGGCTTTTCAACTAACGTCATGCTGATCCGGGGAACCAATACGGGCAGTTTCAACCCCAGATGCTCGAAATAAGTTTTATATAGCGCCCAATAGGCGATTTCCCCTGGGCCTCCGACGAAAGCGAGCGTCGGAAACAACGATTCCTGCATGAAGGGACGGGTGATGACATTGTTGCTCAGCCGCTCCGGGCACGTTGCGGCCATCTCGCGCAACTCGGCAAGGGAATATGTCAATCGACCGTCTTTGGTTCGAAATTGGTCGGCGCCGATTTTTTCCAAAAGCAAACGTTCCTTGTTTTCATAGATGAAGAGCAAGGCCGGGTGGTCGCCCACTTGAACTTGCGGCGGGAAACCTTTTGCCGCCATCTGCTTGATACTCTGTCTGACCAGCCTGTCAATGTCATCGTAATGATCGAGCACCCGCAGAAAACCGGCTGTTTCAAGTTGACGCAGGCGGCGGTCTGCCGATTGAACCATGAGTAAGCCGAATTCACCAAAACAATCATGCATGATACGCGCAAAAAAATCAACATACGTGTCCGATTGCTCCAAAAGCGCAAACAATGTCCCTTTAATCTCATTTGTAAATTCGGTTTCCGGCTGAGCGTCAAAAAAGAGCGTTAACCAATGCTCTATTTCACTTTTGGGCAAAGGCCGGTCAGCCATGGACCATTTCTGTGCCTCGGAGGGATCATCAACCGTCAGTTTGTCCATTCTGATGCCCTGTTTTCGGGGCACATAAACATGATTCACTTCCTGTAAATCATGGTCTTCTCCGGCAATCCAAAATATAGGAATGACAGGAATCCCCAACTTCTCTTCCTGTTGTTTGGCCAGTTGCAAAATCGTGATCGCTTTATACATCGTGTACAGCGGGCCTGAGAGCAAACCGGCCTGCTGCCCGCCCAGCACGACAACGCTGTTCTCCTCCTCCAATTGAATAAGATGACGTTTTATAGCCGGTGTCAGCCGATAAGCGGCCAAATAATCGCGGATCACCTCGGCCAAACGCTTTCGTTCAAACGTGCGTTCCTTTAAATCAGCCGCTCTTTGTTCGTAGGAGGCGTGTTCATAGGGTGAATAATGAAAAAAAGAGGTAGCGGCAGGGTCATCCCGCAAATAGGCCGTGCCAAAAGAAGTTGTTTGGGTGATGTCGTGTTCTTCAATTTTTAAATGCATGAATAAGGACACCCTTTGTGTATCATTTTTTTGACTTCTGAAAGGATTGAAAGCTTCACTTTTGCATATTTTGACAGCTTAAATAATGTATGTACATGATTATACACAACTCTATACTGGTTTACACGGAAAATGCAGTGTGGTAAACTTCAAGCTGATGTTAGTCAGTCAGAAAGGATGAAACGATATTGAAATGGAGAAAATGGTTGATACTTTTGACGATCATCGCGGCCGTCGCACTTAGCGGATGCGGTAATGACGGAGAAAATAATGCTGCATCAGAAGAAGCCGTTGCCGTTGTCAATGGAACGGAAATCCCTCGTTCGGAATTTGACCAATTAGTTGAACAGCAGCAATCTTTGATGGAACAGCAGGGCATCGATTTCGAAGCCGAGGAAAATCAAGAGATGCTTGAGCAAATTGAAGAAGCCGTTTTAAACCAACTGATCGGACAAGAACTCGTTTCCCAAGTGTTGGAAGAAACGGATTATGAAGTATCGGATGAGGAACTGAACGAGAAGAGGGCTGAATTTATCAACATGTTTGCAGAAGGTGACGAAGAAAATTTCAATCAAATTCTCGAGCAGCAAGGCATCACTCAGGATGAGTTCGATGAAATGATCGCCGAACAAATCGAACTCGAAAACATTCTCATTGAACGATATGGTGAAATTGAAGTGTCGGACGAAGAAGTGGATCAAGCGTTTGACATGCAAAAAGAATTGGCCATGGAACAGGCTGAAGAAGCGGGCGAAGAAGTGAGCGAAGAAGACCTGGAGGAGTTGAAAACAGTCATCCACCAGCAGCTGCGGGATCAGAAACTAATGCAACAACAGGCTCAACTGATCGAAGAACTGCGGGAAGAGAATGAAGCGAACATCGAGATTTTGCTTTAGCCTGCATTGTCAAATCCGGGGGAAAACAGTAAACTAAACGGTAGAAAGGATGAATGGGGTGGGATGTGATGAAGCAACCCGAAGTACAGCGCTTACTCATTAATTATAAAACGTTGGAAGAGTTTCAAAAATTTAAGGAATACGGATTAGAAGAACTGTCCATGCTCGAGGATTTACAGGCGAACATTATTGAAGATGACAGCAACTCTCCTTTTTACGGTATTTACATCGGCGATAAGCTCGTGGCCAGAATGAGTTTATATCACATTAATGCCAAATATGACCGATACTTCGATCCCCCTAACGGTTATCTTGAACTGTGGAAACTGGAAGTTTTGCCGGATTACCGGAATCAGCAATTGGGAACCGCGCTCGTGGAATACGCCAAAAGTTTCAACAAACCCATCAAAACAAACGCCAGACAACAATCCGGGGAATTCTGGATCAAGATGGGCTTCAAACCGGTCAAATACAATCCGGTGAGAGACCGCGGTGAAAGCCCTTATATTTGGCTGCCAGAAGGGGTGAAAGAACAAGTGATCGATGATCGTGATCACTTGTCCAAACCGTAGTTGCCTTGTGATCACTTGCAGACACCAATGATCACTTGCGGACCCCGATAATCACTTGAGACGGCAATGATTACTTGCAAACACTAATCATCACTAAAAGGCTTACTGTCATGTAAGCCTTTTTCATTGCGCAAATCATCCTTTTTTCATTGCTCATACCATCCTGATGTTCATTCGAAGCTGGATTCTTTATAGGATGCGCTGGATTCATTGAGGGCAGATGATAGAAAGGGAATACTAATCTTTTTCCACCCTTTCCAAATTTCCGTTCTTATCCATTTTAAAACTGATTTTTTCCTCATCGTCGTCTTCACCGAGGAAGGCCATTTTCCGCGCCCGGTCCATAATTTTAATCAACGCCTGGTAATCTTCATGCACATTTTGTACGGAATCCAATTCTTCCTTTATTTGCTTGTTTTCTTCTTTTAACCTTTCAATTTCCGCATCTTTCTCTTTCAATTCCTGCTCGACGGATTTAAACTGGCGCATGCGATCCTTTTGCTGACGCAAAAAACGAATCACATCTTCAAAACTGAGTTGCGGCCCCTCCTGTGGTGATCCTTGATGATCTTGGCCTTGAGGCTGATCTGCACTGAGTTCTTGAGAAATTTCCTGTAATACATTCCCTTCTGAAACTGACGAGTCTTGCATTCTATCAGGGCCAGCCTTTTCCGGAATATATCGTTTTTTTCCTTGTGCCTTCAATTGCTGTCTTTGGGCCTTGGCGATTTGAATGGCCGACTCGTATTTCTTGCGCACCAGACTGTTCCATCTGAATCCGCAAGCAGCCGGCGTTCTCCCTAAACGATAGCCGACTTCCTCAAACGCGGCAAGCTGTGTACTTCCTTCACGAATATGGCGCAAGGTGACTTCTGCCAAAAGCAAATCATCGTCTTCTGTCCAAGCGTCTTGTCTTGATGCAGTCATGAACATCCCTCCAATATTTCTTTATATACTCTATGCACTTGGTAGAATTCATAGAATCTCATCTATTATTGGAAGTATGTCCAATTTCATTCTATTTAAACATGGCCGCTTTCTTTTTTACCGCGTTTTAAGGCGGGCGACAGAGACGCTTGATGCGCCGCTGTGTCCCATAAAGCCAAAAACCGATTCACTTCCCGGTTGATCCGTTCCTCTTCGTCTAAAACGGCATCGTCATGTTCTAACACCGTCTGTTTGTAGGCGCAGAGTGCGTCCGCCGAATGTAGGGTGATTTGTTTACACCATGCAAGCACATGACGGATAAATTGTTCATATGGAAACAATTTGTCCACGAGTCCCCACCGATGAGCGGTCAGCGCATCAATTTGTTTGCCGGTAAAGATCAGCTCCAACGCTTTTGAACGGGGCAATAGGCGCAGCAGGCGTACGGTTCCGCCCCATCCCGTCGTCAAACCCGCGTGAATGTGGTTCAATCCTAGACTGACCTTTTCATGGGCAAAACGAAAGTCACAGGCCAGACACAGTTCACATCCGCCGGCAACGGCCGGACCGTTTAAAGCGGCAACGGTTGGTTTAGGAAACGTCTGCAGTTCATATAGCACATCTTTTGCCTGCCGAACATAGTCAGTCCGGGCATCTTTTTGCAACCCATGCATTTCTTCGCTGTCTGCGCCGGCAGAAAAAGAATCACCCTCACCGGTGATCAAGACGACTTTGAGCGACGGCTCGGCTTTCCATTCGCGCAGCACTTTTTGCAGCCTTTTGACCATATCGCCGTTCAGTGCATTATCTGACCACGGTCTGGCCAGGATGATCATGCCGATGGATGCTTTGATTTCTGCTTTAATCATGCCCTTTCCCCTTCCTCAACTTGAGTGCATACACCTATTTTCGCTTCAAGCCGTCTATTCTCCTGCAAATGATGGACAGGTTGCTTGGGTTAAAAAATGATCATCCATTAAAAAAAGCCCAAGGAGACATTCCATCCCAATGGGCCGCCCGCATTTGAAATCACTTTCCATGCTGACGCGGGATTTAAATCAGTCACGCACGATTAAATCAGTAATAAGGAAGTAAACTGATAGCCGTCAGTGCGGCCAAAGGCAGGATAAGTCTGCGGAATCTTCTCGGCCTGGGACCATAAAACCCATATCCCGGAAAACCGTAAAAGCCGTAACCGGGATAACCCCACAGTTGCCGTTGTTCATCCACTCCTTGTGGACTGGCGCCCATCTGCTCTCCCGCCTCTTCCCGGTCGATGGACACGTTGATGAAAACGGCTAAATATAAGTTATCCTCATCCACATTTTCGACAAACCCGTCATACGTACGCCCATCGTTCGTTTGAACAAGGACGTAACGATGCATATGCTCACGGCATCTTCGATACATTTCCTGCTTAGATGGATGCCCCCCGGGACTGTGAGACGGATACGGCGCCTGAAGTCCCTGCTGATCATGATGGGCAGGTGAGTGCATATGATGATCATGTGCATGATGCGAGTGATGATGGTGATGGGGATACGCATGGTGATGATGCGGATGCATGGGCTGATGATAATGCGGATGCATGGGCTGATGATGATGCGGATGCATATGATGATGGTGCATGTGATCTCCTCCTTTTCACCATCATGATATTCATCCTATGGGCCAAAGGCTACTTGGAATGAAAAAATGCACATCCGCCCACTGACGAAAATAGGACAACCGTTCAAACGGTTGTCCTAAGCAGTTCCATGTTGATATTTCAGCAAACGTTTTGCAGCAACTTATTGCCCTGCGTTGTTTTGCGCTTGCTGCAATTGTTGCTGAGCCTGCTGCAGCTGTTGTTGCGCCTGTTGAAATTGTTGCTGCTCTGCCGGACCGGCACTGGCTTGAGCCTGCTGAACTTGCTGCTGGGCCTGCTGCAATTGCTGTTGAGCCTGTTGCAAGGCTTGAGGATTGGCTGCTTGTGCCGCTTGTTGAACCTGCTGTGCGGCCTGTTGAGCGGCTTGCTGGGCCTGCTGCACTTGTTGCTGAACCTGCTGTTGGTTTTGCTGTTGAGCCATCTTTTATCCTCCCTGATTCTAATAGTGGTGTATCATTAAAAATCCTCAATTATCCATCCGGAATCATCGCTCGACGGACAGAAGGATTTTTAAAAATACGTTTTCTATTTTGCCTCAACCACCACTTTTCATGCATCCAGAATCATGTGCAGCAGCCATTCAGGGAAAATAAAAAGGCAAGGATCGCCATCGATGCCTTACCTAAAAACATTATTCTGCAACAACGTCTTCTCCTTTGTATGTGCCGCACTCCTTGCATACACGATGGGCCAGCTTGTACTCGCCACAATGGGGACAAATGACCATCCCCGGTACTTTTAACTTGAAATGAGTCCGGCGTTTATCGCGACGCGCTTTAGATGTCTTTCTTTTAGGTACTGCCATGATGTTCCACCTCCCTCAAC
>CALBTX010000072.1 GCA_937967685.1 uncultured Bacillaceae bacterium
TGGTCTGGGCAACATTTTTTTGCTCACTGCTTTATGTCTGGCGATGATTCTTTACCCCATTGTACAGTTTTTTTGTGGTCAGAAGGATGACCAAGTAATTCACCCACAAATTTCCCGGCAAAATCATTCCCAATTGTGCTAAATTTTGGTATTCTAAAAGTACTAAGTCTAAAGAACCAAAACGAAAGGACTATTGGGAGGATGATTCATTGCCAAAGACAAACATGCATGGAGAACAAACCTGTACCGGGAGACCTTTACAAGAGACGGATCACTGTCGCCTGATTGATTTTTTTCCTGAGGGGATCATCATTCATCGCCACTGGAAAATCGTGTATGTCAATCCGTCTGGTGTCAACATGTTGGGAGGCCGGGCTGCCCAGGATTTGCTCGGTCAATCCTTGTTAACAATGGTCCATCCTCATGACCGGGAAAAAGCACAGAGACGAACAAGGCACGTGGAAAAAAGAGGAATCGCAGCCGAACCACAAGAAATGCGTTTGCTGAAAAACAGCCGACAAACGATCCATGTCGAGGCAAGCGCCATACAGGTCAATTACCGCGGGAGGCCATCTGTTCTTTCCGTGATGCGCGATATCACGGAAAGAAAAAGGACGGAGGAGTTGTTAAGAAAATCGGAAAAACTATCCGTTGTCGGGGAACTGGCCGCCGGTTTAGCTCACGAGATACGCAATCCGTTAACAAGCATGAAAGGCTTTCTGCAATTGGCCAGGGAAGGAGATGTTAACGGGAAATATAGGGAAGGGGATTATAACGCGAAGTATATGGACATTTTCTTCTCAGAACTGGAACGCATCGAAAGCATTGTCAATGAACTTTTGATTCTGGCCAAACCTCAAGTGGTCAAGGAAGAATATGTTCAAATTGACCAGGTTCTCACTCAAGTGCTGACGATGATCAGCCCTCTGAGGAACGCTCATAATGTACGCCTAGAGCAGCAAGTCAGCCCTGATCTGCCGGTCATCAAATGTGAAGCAAATCGATTGAAGCAAGTGTTTATCAATATTTTGAAAAATGGGATTGAAGCGATGGCTGACGGAGGGGAATTGACGGTTCGTGCGTTTCAGTCAGAAGCAGGTCAAATCAGGATTCAGTTTGTTGATCAAGGTTGCGGCATTCCAAAAGACAAATTATCCAAATTGGGAGAACCTTTTTATACGACGAAAAAAGAAGGGATGGGCTTGGGACTGATGATTACTTACCGGATTGTTGAGGAGCTGGGGGGTCGAATCGATATTCAAAGCGAAGTGAACAAGGGAACGCAGGTTGAAGTGGTTTTGCCTTGTCTATAAATTCGACAGAAGTTTGGCAATAGACGTTTTTCTCTGAGGAAGATGAAAGGGGGCGATGGTGGGAGGCAGATGCAAGCCGGTCAGTATTTTTAACAATGATGCATATGTATGGCACACCCGGAGGGATTCGAACCCCCGCAAGACGTGGCACCGGAAACCACCGCTCTATCCAGCTGAGCTACGGGTGCGCAAAGTCCGTGCTGCAAATGATATTATACGCCAAACATGTCTGATCCGCAAGTCAAAATTGGTTGGAAGGTAAGAACTGGCTTGTATGTGGATGGCGTGCTGCTCAGACATGTAAAC
>CALBTX010000073.1 GCA_937967685.1 uncultured Bacillaceae bacterium
TGTCGCAAAAGCGATCAACAGGCACCAACCTATGGAGATCAACCACCATTTCCGCATATGTAAGGTCATATATTCTCACTTCGATCCATCACGCATCGTTCCGTAATCTCACTTCGTTCCTTCATAAGCCTCTCTTAACAGTTCCCTCACTCGTGTTTTTTCTTCTTCTGAAATCAGCTCATACCAAAGATTTTGAGGACCCATTCGTTTCGATTGCGTTTGAAATTTGATTTGTTCAACATCTTGACTGGAGTACTCGTCCATCTTAAGCACCATGGATACCAATTCATTAAAAGGAAAATCATGGCGCACATCTTCACCGATGACGTCCAAAATTTGTTTGATTTTAGCCGGAGAACGCATCTCTTTGCTCTGATCCAAAAAAGCCTTAATCACTTGCTGCTGCCTATCATTCCGACCAAAATCGCCATCCGCATCATATCTGAATCGACTGAAGTAGAGTGCCTCTCTGCCATTCAGCAGTTGACGTCCCGGTGAAAATTGAATGTGATCACCGAATTGGCGATGGGAATTGCGGGCAATACTTTCATCGACGTCCACTGTAATTCCGCCCAATATATCGACCGCTTTCCGGAAGCCTGTGAAGCCAAACAAGACATAATGATCCACGGGAATTCCCGTTAAATTTTCCACCGTCGCAATCGTCGTTTCCACACCGTAACGGTAAGCATGATTAATTTTATCTTTTTTACCTTGACCGGCAATTTCCACATAAGAATCCCGCGGGATGGACATTAACGTTATTTTCTCAGTATGTTCATTTAATATCGCCAAAATCATGGCATCCGTTCTTCCATTGTCTACGGAACCCCGGCTGTCGCTTCCCAGGATAAGCAATGTTTCCACTGTTTTTGGGGGGTTTTCATCCTGCTTATCCCCGTTACCGTTATCTTGCATGCTGCGATGATTATCAGGCTCCGGGCGAATATCCGAAGGCATTCTCTCAACAGGGTCATACGTTTTATTTGCAGTCTCATATATCATCCAAACCGAATAAGCAAGCATAGCGATTAATATTATACCGACACATGACACAATTCCCGCGATCCATTTCGTCCGTGCTTTCCGATCTTTGATCGACTTCATCTGTTTCTAGCTCCCATGCTTTTCTGTTTCTAGTTCCCTTGCTTTACATAGACGAATGAGAAGCACTGCTTTTCGTGACCACAGGTTCTTTAAATCCTTGAGGATGCGCTTGATGCCAATTCCAGGCATGAAGAATCATATCTTCCAGCCGTGGATACTGAGGAACCCAACCCAATTCCCGTTTTGCTTTCTCGGAAGATGCAATAAGCACTGCAGGATCACCAGCTCTTCTCGCCGCTGACTCAACGATGAAGTCTTTTCCAGTCACCCGGCGACAAGTATCAATCACTTCTTTGACTGAAAAACCTTTGCCGTTGCCCAAATTGTAGACGGCGCACTTTTCAGTGTTATCCAGCCTCTTCAAGGCCAAATAGTGGGCTTCAGCTAAGTCCATGACATGAATGTAATCCCGTATACACGTTCCATCAGGCGTATCATAATCATCACCAAACATATACACTTTCTCCCTTTGCCCTAAAGCCGCCTGCAAAACAATCGGAATTAAATGAGATTCCGGATGATGGTCCTCACCGATACGCCCTTCGGGATCAGCACCGGCCGCATTAAAATATCTCAGACTAATCGATTTCAAACCGTACGCCTCTGCGGACCATTTTAACATTTTTTCGATGGCCAGTTTTGTTTCTCCGTAAGGATTGGTCGGGATGGTCGGATCCGATTCCTGAATGGGGATGTTGACCGGGTTTCCATACGTAGCAGCTGTCGAAGAAAAAACCATTTTTCTTACATGATGTTCCAACATTTTTTGGATGAGGGAGTGGGTACCCAATACATTATTTTCATAATAATCAAGAGGATGTGTCACACTTTCGCCCACCAATGAATAAGCGGCAAAATGTATCACAGCTTCAATCTTATGTTGTCTGAAAATGTTATCCAATAACGATGGGTCACTTAGATCTCCGTGATACAATGTGCCATCCAGTACAGCTTGTTCATGTCCTTTCTCCAAATTATCGAGAATAATGACTTCTTCACCTTTTTGTCGCAAATGCAGGACCGTATGACTGCCTATATATCCTGCCCCTCCGGTCACCAAGATAGCCATTTACATCCTCCTCTCCACTATTCGCACAGTTTAAGACCATTCAGACACGCTCAATCGAGGTAATGGTGCTGTTTCAAGAAATCGATGACTTTGTGGACCGATTGTTCGATGGTCAGCTTGTCCGATTCAATGATCAATTCCGGTCGCAGCGGTGCTTCATAAGGTGCGGATATGCCCGTAAACTCCTTGATTTCACCTTTTCTTGCTTTCTCATACAAACCTTTCGGGTCACGGCGTTCACATTCTTCCAAGGCACATTTAACATAAATTTCAACAAATTCATTTGGACCGACTAATTGCCGCACCATCTCCCGATCTTCCCGATAAGGCGAGATAAAAGCCGTTAAGGTAAACAAGCCCGCATCCACAAACAGTTTGGACACCTCACCGATTCTGCGTATATTTTCTGTACGATCCTCAGGACTGAATCCCAAATTGTTGTTAAGTCCATGTCTAATATTGTCTCCATCGAGTACATAGGAACGGATCCCCATTTGATGCAATTCTTTCTCAACTTCATTGGCCAATGTGGATTTCCCTGAACCGGATAATCCCGTAAACCATAATATACAGCTTTTGTGTCCATTTAAACGCTGCCTGTCCTCTTTTTTGATCTTCGATTCGTGCCAAACGATGTTGTCTACTTTTGTTGACATGGTTCACTCCACCTTTTATGGGTTCAAATTGCAAAATAAATTTCAGATTAACTACAACTTAACTACAACCAGACCAAACTGACGACCGTGATGGTTACAAATAAGAAGATGAAACTTAAAGGCAGTCCCACTTTGACATAATCCGTAAACCGATAGCCCCCGGGTCCATAGACGATCAAGTTCGTTTGATAACCGATCGGGGTGATAAAACTTGCCGATGCGGCAATCGTGACCGTGACAAAAAAAGCCATCGGCTCGATACCCATCTCGTTCGCGGCCGCAAGAGCAATGGGAAACATCAAGACAGCCGCCGCATTGTTCGTAATCATCTCCGTAAACACATTCGTCAATATATAAATGACGACTAAAACACCTACGGCGCCCAAACCTTGTGTCAACCGAACCAGATTGGAAGCAATATACCCCGCCGCACCCGTTTGTTCCAAAGCCAGTCCAATCCCAATCGCACTGGCGATCAACAATAAAACATGAAAATGCACATATTTTTTGGCTTCATCCAAACGGATCGTTTTCGTCAAGACGAGGGTGATGACCGCCAACACGGCAGCTTTAAACATGGATAAAATATTCAGGGAGACGAGCACAACCATCAAGATTAATGTCCAAACGGCGATTTTTGATTTGTTTTCATCCAGTATATTCGGTTTTTCGACCGTGGAAATCAAATAAAAGTCGTTGCCTGCCGATGATCTTTTCATGAAATCTTTCCCGGCAAGAAGCAACAGCGTATCTCCGGGTTTGAGAACAATTTCGCCGACCTTATTCTTAATTCTTTCCGAATGCCGATGAACCGCTACGACACCGGCATCAAATCGGCTTCTGAACTTGCTTTCCTTAATGGTTTGATGGATGAGAGAAGATTGATGGGAGACAACCGCCTCTATTAAACTGGCCTGTCCATTCTTCAAATCTTCCAGTCCTAAACTGGAACCCGTCTCCAACCTCAACCCTTTTATATTTTGCAACTCGACGATGGTGGAGATCATGCCTGTAAAAATGAGACGGTCATGCACTTTTAACACATGTTCGGAGGAAACAGGATAAATACGCTCCCCGTTTCTGACAATTTCAATCAAGTACAAACCCTTTAAATTCCTGAGTCCGGCATCACTGATCGTTTGGTGGGTGAGCGGGCAATCCGGTTCGACGACCACTTCGGCTAAATATTCCCTGGAACTTTCCTGCAAAGATTCATCCAATGTCTTTCGAGAGGGCAGCCGTTTATACCCGATGGTAGCCAGGTAAAAAATGCCCACCAATGTCACGGGCAAGCCAACGATGGCCAGTTGAAACATCGTAAAACCGGACATCTCATGTTCCAACATCAAACCATGAACCAGCAGGTTGGTTGAAGTGCCGATTAATGTCATCGTTCCGCCAAAAATCGCAGTATATGACAATGGAATCAGAAATTTGGAGGGAGCGATATTGTTTTCTTTACACCATTTCCGGACGATTGGTGTCAACAGAACAACAATCGGGGTGTTATTTAAAAAGGCGGACAAGCCGGAAACGGAAAACATCATTTTCAGCAAGCCCTTTTTTGGCTCCTGTCCCTGACCGAGCACTTTATGTACGGTCTGATTTAATATCCCGCTTTGTTGAACGGCACCGGCCACAATGAATAACAGGGCGACCGTTAACATCCCCTCATTGGAAAATCCCCTCAGTGCATCTGCGGGGGTGATGACACCAAGGAGCATCAACATCGCCAAGGCACAAAACATGATGAAATCCGGCCTGCCCACTTCTCTAAGCAAGCAGATCAGCATGACGATGACGACAACAAAGACGATACCCATATCTAAACTCATCATATATCCCTGCTTTACAAACGTCTGCGGGCAACAAACCAAGGATTGACAAGGTTTTCCCGATTGTAGAGCAGTCTGTCATGTGTCGTGTTGCCTTCCTCATCGACTAAGGTGACGCTCCCTCCCGCCTGTTCCACAATCGCTTGCCCCGCCGCCGTATCCCACTCCATCGTCGGCGCAAAGCGGGGATAAATATCCGCACTTCCTTCGGCCACTTTGCACAGTTTCAATGAACTTCCGGCGGATACCGTATGAACGC
>CALBTX010000074.1 GCA_937967685.1 uncultured Bacillaceae bacterium
AAATATCAGACTAAAGCTTAAAGATGAGAAATGAGATCACCATGTTGGTCAGAAATGTCACGAATCACTTCCGTCGATGCCAATATCATTTCCTTCGGTGTTTTCCTTCGGTGCTAATATCATTTCCTTAGTGCTAAGCTTCGCCGTTTTGACAATATCTGTCCAAAGCAGCGACCAGGCCTTGCAGCGTATATTCAGTCGGCTGGACATGAACGCTGTATCCAAGCCGATTTGCTTCTCTTGCTGTCACCGGACCAATACACCCGACCGTGACCGACTTCAACACCTGCATTCTTTGGGGCTCGAACAGATAAGTATTGAACCAGCGATCAAAGGCGCGTACGGTTGAGGGGCTGGTAAAGGTAAAAATATCGATGTCGCGGCGTTTGAGCTTGACTTGCAATTCTTCTTTTTCCTCTTCCACGGGAAGCGTTCGATAAACGATCGCTTCATCCACAGTCCTGCCGTGCTTTTTGAGACGCTGGACCAAATGGGAACGAACAACGGCCGCCCTCGGAAACAAAATGTTCGCGCCGGGTGGTAGTTTTTCCAAAAGTAATTGAACAACTTCTTCCTGCTTAAAACGCCGAGGGATAAATAGTTTTTGAAAACCTTCCTGTTCAAGCATACCTGCTGTTTTGGGACCAATCGCCGTCACGTTTTTGTTCAGTAAACGCTGCCAAAGCTCTTGGTCTTTCATTGGCATCCGTTCCCTGATCGCTTGGAGGAAAAAGCGCACGCCGTTCACGCTTGTAAACAATAGCATATCATAATCGTCAATGCGATCCAAAGCGGCGTATAAGGGCCTTAAATTTTCGGCTTGCGCAAAGCGAATAAAAGGAGAAACGTATGGAGCAGCTCCTTTTTGACGAAGCAAATGAGCCAGTTCTGCCGCTTGAAGACAGGCCCTGGTGATCAAAACGGTTTTTCCTTTTAAGGCCGAACGCTTCCCTTCGTTCATTGCAGCCAATCTTCCCGCACCTGATCCAAAATTTGCCCTGCCCCTCTTTCCTTCAACCGCTCAGCGAGCGCCTGGCCCGCTGACAGCGGATCAGTGTCTGTCAACGTCTCTTTCAAAATCGTTTTCCCGTCAGGCGTGCCCACCAGTCCGGTCAATGCCACTTGCCTTCCATCGGCACTCATCCGGGCATAACCGGCCAGCGGAATGTGGCAACTGCCATCCATTTCAGCGAGAAACGCTCTTTCGGCACGGACCGTCTGCATCGTCTCTCGATCATGAATGTGCCGCAGTAATTCATGCAGTTGATGATCGTCCTTGCGGCATTCAATGCCTAAAGCGCCCTGCCCAATGGCCGGCAAACAAACGTTAAGAGGCAAATATTCGGTGATGCGTTCATCCTCCCAGCCCATGCGTTTCATGCCTGCCGCCGCAAGAATAATGGCATCATAGTTTTCTTCCTTTAATTTGCGCAAACGGGTATCGATATTGCCCCGTATCCAGCGAATTTTCAGATCGGGGCGGTAATGAAGGATTTGAGCCGAACGGCGCAGACTGCTCGTCCCGACGACAGAGCCGCTCGGCAAATCAGCCAAACGGACATGGTCATTAGCGATGAGACAATCTCTGGGATCCTCTCTCGTCGGAATACAGCCGATGACAAACTCGTCAGGAAGTTCAGCCGGCATATCTTTCATGCTGTGCACGGCCATATCAATGTCCCCGTCCAGCATTGCCTGTTCAATTTCTTTAATAAACAGCCCTTTTCCCCCGACCTTGGAAAGCATGACATCCACAATGCGGTCCCCTTTGGTCACAATCTCCTTAATTTCAAAAGTATAGGGCAAGTTTAACGCTTCCAGCTGTTGTATGACCCAACGGGTTTGCGTCAGCGCCAAGCGGCTTCTTCTGGAACCGACAATAATTTTTCGAGACATGTTATCCTTCCTCTAACAAAATTGGCGAACGATTAATTGGCAAACTATAGATGAAAATCGGAAAACGGAGTGGAAAACAGCACATTGACCATTAATACCGTAAAACAGATGATGTTGAGTTGGGCAGATTTTTTTCCAGACCAGCCTTGATGAACGCGCTGGAAAAAATAAAGGGCGTAAACCAAGATCAAAAGCGCTGAAAAGATCACTTTACCGTCCCAAAGCACAAAAAATTCCAGCGTATAATAGGCCCAGATCACACCTAATATCAGGCTTAAAAACAAAAGAGGCAACCCGATTAAATTCAAGCGAAAGGCATAAAGATCCAGTTTCAAAAGTCCTGGCCAGCGCTTAAATCGGGGCCCCCATTTCTTTCTCTTTAAAAATATATGTTCCAACAAATATAAACTGGACAAAACAAAAGATAGGGTAAACGCTGCATAACTAAACATAGCCATCGTCACATGAATCAGCACCCACTCAGAAGCCAGCTGTTCGGCAATCACTTCGGAAAATTCGCGGCCGCGCACGAACAAGCTGAGAGAGACGACCGTGAACCCGATCACATTCGTAAAAAAAAGCAAAAAATCCATACGAAATATCCAATTGATCAATAAGCTCAAACTGATTAATATCCAGGCATAGAAAAACAAGGAGTCAAACTGGGAATCGATCGGCACGGATCGAACAGCCGCAAACTGAGCGAGCATATACACCGTTTGCAAACTCCAGACAATAGAAAGCAACCAGAAGGCCAGCCGATTTACCTTCCGGTTGTGTTGCAAAAAATCAATGAAATAGAGCAGCACACTCATCACGTGGATGAGGAGGATAAGCTGAAAAAACCAACTGTTTTCAAGCACGTTGTCAGAGAACCTCCTTGACTGACGGGGGTTTGGGCCCTGTGTTCAGAAGGCAGGAAGCTCTTTGCGCTGAACATTCCGGTAGTTTCGTTCCCTTTCTTTTTCAAGTGTTTGAGCCAACCGTTTGGCCTGTTCCACTTCTTCTTGCACCAACAATTCTTCTTCCAAGGCGAAAATATTTGTAAACATTTCCAAAGCTTTGTCGCCATCCGGCTGAGCGGCCAATTCTTTGATGCGCATAATCGGGTCACGCATCATCTGGTTGATAATGCTTTTCGTATGCTTATTTAAAATTTTGCGTTCCCGTTCCGTCAAATCGGGCAGTTTATTTTCAATGCTTTGCATCGTTTGTTCCTGAATACTTAAGGCTTTCTGGCGCAGCGCCGTAATCAGGGGGACCACCCCGAGCGTGGATAACCACGTATTGAAATCATCCAGTTCCTGCTGGATGAGCCTTTGAATTTTTTGCGCTTCTTTTTCCCTTTCTTCCAAATTTGACTGAACGATGCCGTTCAAATCATCAATATCATACAGAAAGGCGTTTTCTACTTCATGAATGGCGGGATCCAAATCGCGCGGAACGGCGATATCGATAAAGAAAATGGGGTGTGCTTTCGACCTCGTCTTCATCACCCGCTCGACGATCTCTTTTGTTAAAACATAGCCTTGCGCTCCGGTGGAACTGATGACTATGTCCACCCGGCCCAGACAATCTTCCAGTTGATCGTAGCGATAGGCGCTCCCCGAAAATTTGGCAGCCAAGGACTGTCCCCGTTCCAACGTGCGGTTGACGACGAACACTTCGCTGACCCCGTGATCACGCAAATGCTTGGCCGTTAGCTCGCTCATCTTTCCTGCGCCTAACAGCAGGACCGACTTTTGATCCAAATCGCCATAAATCTTCTTGCCCAGTTCGACAGCCGCATAACTGACAGAAACGGCGTGCTGACCGATTTCCGTTTCACTGTGCGCTTTTTTGGCAAACGTAATCACTTGCTTCAACAAAGTATTAAATATAATTCCGGTCGCTCCCTGTTCTTGGGCAGCGAAGAAGGCCTGCTTCATTTGACCCAATATTTGCGTCTCTCCAAGCACCATGGAATCCAAACCGACAGCCACCGCAAACAAATGACGGATGGCCTCATTCCCTTCCTTAATGTCCAAAAAGGAAACGAATTCTTCCCGGCGGACCCCAAACCACTCTGACAAAAACTTCTTGATGAAATGACGTCCGGTATGCAGCTGGTCGACAACAGCATACACTTCGGTCCGATTGCATGTCGACAAAATAGCGCATTCTAAAATACTTTTTGTCTGACGCAACTGATCTAAAGCGTCACCGAGTGCTTCATCAGCAAAGGAGAAGCGTTCGCGCAATTCTACCGGGGTATTTTTATAATTGAGGCCGACGGTCAGTAAATGCATTTGTCTGTTACCCCCTGAGCAGTCCGTGAAAGTGATTCTCTAGCCTTTTGTTTCTCTAGCCATGTCATGGCAATCATGACGCTCTTTCGTTTCAGTTTACCCATGAAACGATTGTCCTACTCTTATTTTAGAATTATTATAACAAACTTTCCTTGCCCCTATCCTGGATAAATGTGAAAAAAAAGCGAAAACCTTTTAATGACCAAACAGTATAGGCAATGATCAAGAAAACTTTTAGGCGATATAAGGCATTAACAGCTTCCAAACCTCCTCCTTCCCCTGTGCCGTTTGGGCTGAAAAAGGCACCACAGGCCCGTTTTCCACCGCTAGCGTTTCCCTGATGGTTTTAATCTGCCTTTGAATCTTCCCTTTGGGCACCTTGTCCGCTTTTGTGGCAATGAGCAGCATGGGTAGACCGAGATGGTTGAGCCAATCAGCCATCCTGCGGTCATTTTCGGTCGGTTTATGCCTCATATCAACCAGCAAACAGACGAGACGCAAATGTTCTCTTGTGGCCATATACTGTTCAATAAACCGGCCCCATCTGGCCCGTTCCGCTTTGGACACTTTGGCGTACCCGTAACCGGGAACATCAACCAAAAAAAACTGCCCGTTAATATTGTAAAAATTCAACGTCCGCGTTTTTCCCGGTTTGGCACTTGTTCTGGCCAAAGATTTGCGGCCAAGCATTTTATTAATAAAAGAAGATTTGCCCACATTGGAACGCCCGGCCAAAGCAATTTCTGGCAGGGCGTCTTGCGGATATTGATCGGGACCGACCGCACTGATGGCCAGTTCCGCCTTTGTCACCTTCATCATCATCTGACCTCCGCTTGCGTCTTTTGACCCAGCGGTATTTTGTGGACGAGGGCATGTTTCAAGACGTCATCCATATGTTCCACTTGGACGATCTCCAGTTCCCGGCGGACGCTTTCGGCGATATCATCTACATCTTTGCTGTTCTCCCGGGGGATCAAAATTTTTTTCAATCCCGCCCGGTGGGCGGCTAGCGCTTTTTCTTTTAAACCGCCGATGGGCAGTACTCTTCCGCGAAGAGTAATTTCTCCTGTCATGCCGACCTCTTTTGCAATCGGAATGTCACTTAATGCGGAAACGAGCGCGGTGGCCATCGTAATGCCTGCTGAAGGCCCGTCTTTCGGAATGGCGCCTTCGGGCACATGAATGTGTATGTCCTGTTTTTCATGAAAATCTGCGGCGATACTGAGCTCCTCCGCCCTGGAACGGATATAGCTGAAAGCCGCTTGAGCTGATTCTTTCATCACTTCGCCCAGTTTTCCGGTCAATGTCAGTTTTCCTTTGCCGGGCAAGATCGTCACTTCGATGCTTAACGTATCTCCCCCGACGGGGGTCCAAGCCAGACCAGTGGCCACGCCCACCTGGTCTTGCCTTTCAGCCAACCCGTAGCGGTATTTCGGATTCCCGAGCAAATCTTCCAGCGTGTTTTCCGTGATGACCACTCTTTTCTTTTGGCCGGAAACAATAATTTTGGCCGCTTTACGGCAGACGGTGGCCAGCACCCGCTCCAAATGACGCACGCCCGCTTCACGTGTGTAGCGGCGGATGATTTTCAGGAGGGCATCTTCTTTAACTTGCAATTGACTGCGTCCGAGCCCGTGTTCCTCCATTTGTTTCGGCAATAAATAGTTGGCGGCAATGGCTTTCTTTTCAATCTCCGTATAACCGGGTATCGTAATCAGTTCCATCCGGTCCAGCAATGGCCGGGGTATCGTGTGAGTCGTATTGGCCGTCGTAATAAACATCACTTTGGAAAGATCGTAAGGCTCTTCAATATAATGATCGCTGAACGTGCTGTTTTGTTCCGGATCGAGCACCTCTAATAAAGCGCTGGCAGGGTCGCCGCGAAAATCGTTGGCCATCTTATCAATTTCGTCCAATAAAAAGACAGGGTTGACCGTCCCCGCCGTTTTCATCCCTTGGATGATTCGACCGGGCAAAGCCCCGACATAAGTTCGGCGGTGACCGCGTATTTCGGCTTCGTCTCGCACGCCTCCGAGGGAAATGCGCACAAACTTGCGTCCCATCGCTTTAGCGATCGATTTTCCCAGAGACGTTTTGCCGACACCGGGCGGACCAACCAGACACAAAATCGGCCCCTTGATCTTTTTGACCAGCTTTTGAACGGATAAATATTCCAACACGCGTTCTTTCGGTTTTTCCAAGCCGTAATGGTCGGCATCCAAAATTTCCTCGGCTTTGTCAATGTCGATGCGATCCTCCGTCTCATCCGTCCACGGCAATTGGATAAGCCAATCAACATAATTGCGAATGACACTGCTCTCAGCTGAGGTGGGCGGCATTTTTTCATAACGGTCCAGTTCTTTTTCCGCTTTGGCACGCACGTTTTCGGGAACGTTCTTCTTTTCAAGCTGCTCTCTTAATTCAGCGACTTCCCCGGAACGCCCTTCCTTTTCGCCCAGTTCTTTCTGAATGGCTTTCATCTGTTCCCGCAAATAATATTCTTTTTGCGTCCTTTCCATCGACTTTTTGACCCGTTGGCCGATCTTTCTTTCCAGCTCCAACACTTCTTTTTCATTGCTCAAGATTTCCAAAATCTTTTGCAAGCGTTGACGCACGTGGAGAATTTCCAGAATTTCCTGTTTATCTTTGATTTTTAACGGCAGATGGCTGGCGATGACATCAGCCAGCCGACCGGGTTCTTCGATGTCTTGCACGGAAGCGAGTGTTTCGGGTGTTATTTTTTTGGATAGGGAGATGTATTGTTCAAACTGATTTAAAACCGATCTCATCAAAGCCTCTGTTTGCGGATCGGTGTCATCTTCATTATGCAATTCTTCGATACGGACCAACATATATTCATCATTCGCCAAAAACTCCTGAATGCTTGCTCGATGCAACCCTTCAACCAAAACGCGGATGGTCCCGTTGGGGAGTTTTAACATTTGCTTGACATGGGCCACGGTTCCGACCTTGAAGATTTGCTCTTCCGTCGGTTCGTCGAGGTGAACGTCCTCTTGGGTGGCCAGCAGGACATGGTGATCATCCACCATGCACTGTTCCAGCGCTTTGACGGATTTGTCACGTCCTACATCGAGGTGCAGCACCATCGTGGGATAAACAATGATCCCTCTTAAAGGCAACAGCGGAATGCTACGTTTTTCCCCCATTTTCTCGTCACCTCCAAAATTCTGTCTCGCATCTACGGCTATATGACATTGCAAACCATTTTCGTTCGGGATTCGAATTTAATTGTATCTTATTCACAGGGGGTTGTCTAACATAACCCCCTGCACGGCTAACCGATCGGGGTCGTTTGTGCCGTCAGGATATCCGCTTCCTGGGACACTTTGATTCCCCGCTCTTTGCTCTCTTCTTTTAGAAGGGACAGTTTAAACACCTCTTCGAGTCGTTCAACGGGGATGACCTCAATCTCATCCATTTCCCTGAAGATGGCCTGATCATTTTCTTTCGGAATAATAACCCGGGTGCACCCGGCTTGAATGGCCGCCTCCACTTTGGCGACGACGCCGCCGATTGGTTTCACCTTGCCATGAATGCTGATCTCACCGGTCATGGCCAGCTTATTATCAACGGGGATGTTTTTAATGGCCGAGTAGATGGCCGTGGCCATCGTAATGCCGGCGGATGGGCCGTCAATCGGGGTTCCCCCGGGAAAATTGACATGTAAATCGTAGTCATACGGGTTGACATCCGTTCTTCTCAAAACCGTCAGGACGTTTTCAACCGATCCTTTGGCCATCGATTTGCGCATGATTGAACGGCCTTGTCCCCCCATCGTTTCCTCTTCAGCAACACCCGTAATGTTAATCGTGCCCCTGCCTTTTTCTTTGGCCAAATTAGCGGTCACTTCAATCTCCAAAAGCGCACCCATATTCGGTCCAAAAACAGCCAATCCGTTGACAAAGCCGACTTGAGGTTCAGGCGGGACTTTCTTTTCCGGGCGCGGAGATTTCTGGCTGGAATGAATGACCCATTCGACATCACTCGCTTTGATTGTCTGGCGTTCTTCGGACAGGGCAATGCCCGCAGCAATTTGGACCACATTGACGGCTTCCCGCCCGTTTGTCGCATAGCGGGTAATGATCTCAATCGCTTCTTCCTCATAGCCGAAGTTGATTTTATCCATGGCGTTGCGGGCGATTTTGGCCACTTCATCCGGTTTCAAGGCACGGAAGAAAACTTCCAGGCACCGGGACCGAATGGCCGGCGGGATTTCATCAGGGGTGCGGGTCGTCGCCCCGACAAGCCTGAAATCGGCCGGCAGCCCGTTTTGAAAAATATCGTGAATATGACTGGGAATGTTCGTATTTTCCGTACTGTAATAGGCACTTTCCAAAAAAACTTTTCTGTCTTCCAGCACTTTCAATAATTTATTCATCTGAATAGGGTGAAGTTCACCGATCTCGTCAATAAACAGGATGCCTCCGTGCGCTTTGGTGACAGCCCCCGGTTTGGGCTGCGGAATACCGGCCTGGCCCATGGCCCCCGCTCCTTGATAGATCGGATCGTGCACCGAACCGATAAGCGGATCGGCAATCCCCCGTTCGTCAAAACGGGCGGTCGTGGCATCCAATTCGGTAAACGTAGCATGTTCCTTGAAAGGAGACTTATCGTTTTGTTTCGCTTCTTCCAAGACAAGGCGGGCAGCGGCGGTTTTACCGACCCCTGGGGGCCCGTAAATGAGCACATGCTGCGGATTTGGGCCGCACAAAGCGGCCTTTAACGCCCGAATCCCATCCTTCTGACCGACAATGTCCGCAAAGCGGGTCGGCCTGGTTTTCTCATTCAACGGTTGTGTCAATGAAATCGATCTCATTTTACGCAGTTCTTCCAGTTCTTTTTTCGATTCCCGGTCAACGGCCACTTTGCTGGAACGCTGATTACGCAACAAATTCCAGAAATAAAGGCCAATGATGATCCCAAAAAACACTTGAATGAAGATGACGATCGCCATGACATTCATGTTCGATTCCCTCCCGGATGAAAATAGATGACCAACATACCAGCGTGTCTACTGATTTTATCCTGTAGTATTGCCTCAAGAGGAGGGAGATAAACAAAAAAGCCATTTGAGATATTCCCCAAATGGCTGTTTCTTTTTGGAACTTCCCGACATCGCCGGGCCATGCCGTCCAGTGCTGCTTTTGCGCCGTATGGAGTGTAGCCGACGAACGGGACTATGCGCTTTCCTTCGGTTTTTCGCTCTGAATGATCTGCCCTTCCGTTGTCGTTAAAATAGGGTTCATTTTCTTGAGCACGACATCCCGCGTGATCAAACACTTGGAAATATCGTCTCTTGAGGGCAGATCGAACATCACGTCCAACATGATCGATTCGATGATGGAACGCAACCCTCTGGCTCCCGTTTTTCGGCTGATCGCTTCTCTGGCAATTTCTCGGAGGGCGTCTTCCTCGAATTCAAGTTCGACATTATCCATTTCCAGCAATTTACTGTACTGTTTGACAAGCGCGTTTTTCGGTTCGGTCAATATTTTGACGAGCGCATCTTCATCCAATGGTTCAAGGGTGGAAACAATCGGCAGACGACCAACAAATTCGGGAATTAAACCGTATTTCAATAAATCTTCAGGCAGAACCTGGGATAAATAATCCCCCGATTTCAAATCCTTGTTTTCGGAAGAAGTGCCAAAGCCAATGACTTTCTTGCCAATTCGGCGCTTAATAATTTGCTCGATACCGTCGAATGCGCCGCCGCAAATAAATAATATGTTCGTCGTATCCACCTGAATAAATTCTTGATGGGGATGTTTCCTACCCCCCTGAGGAGGTACACTGGCCGTCGTGCCCTCCAATATTTTCAGCAACGCCTGCTGGACGCCTTCTCCTGACACATCCCGGGTGATGGAAGGATTTTCCGATTTTCGGGCCACCTTGTCGATTTCATCAATATAAATGATCCCTTTTTCCGCACGTTCCACGTCATAATCAGCCGCCTGGATCAGCTTGAGCAAAATGTTTTCTACATCTTCGCCCACATAGCCGGCTTCCGTCAGCGAAGTGGCATCGGCAATGGCGAAAGGAACGTTTAAAATGCGAGCCATCGTTTGAGCCAGCAGCGTTTTTCCGCTGCCGGTCGGACCGAGGAATAGAATATTACTTTTTTGCAGCTCGACATCGTCTTTTTTGGCATCCGAGCGAATGCGCTTATAATGGTTGTAAACAGCGACTGAAAGTGATTTTTTCGCCTGCTCCTGACCGATGACATATTCATCCAAATAGTTGCAAATCTCATGCGGCTTGGGAAGTTCTTTTAAGTCCATTTCCTCGTCCTGACCCAATTCTTCTTCCACGATTTCCGTGCACAAATCGATACATTCATCACATATATATACACCCGGACCCGCCACTAATTTCTTGACTTGTTCCTGTGATTTACCACAGAAAGAACATTTCAGCTGACCTTTCTCCTCATTAAATTTAAACATGGTCTGCCACCCCTTTCATATTGTTCAATACGGGTGATAAACACTGGAGTATGTACGGAAACAAGGCCCGAATAAATCGCGCCTTGTTCTATTTTACTCCAGCTTATGCAACGGTTTTACTATTGTTGACCAATAAATCGACCGCTTTGCGAATCCTTAAATCATTCTTTATGCCGTCCAAGTTGTCTTGGGCTGTCAGCAACTTCCTGATTTCCTCTTTGTCGCGTTGATACGTTTCGGCCATTTTTTCAATTTCTTCTTCAACTTCTTTTTCCGATACTTCTATATTTTCCTGCTTGGCAATGGCTTCAAGCGTCAAGCTGATGCGCACCCGCTTTTCGGCATCCGCTTTATACCGTTCTTTCAGCTCCTCTTCATTCGTACCGGAAAACTGATAGTACAAATCGAGATTCATGCCCTGCATCTGCAAGTTTTGCTCCAATTCACTGATCATGTGGTCGATTTCATGATCTATCATGACTTGCGGAATATCCATCGTGGCATTCTCGGCCGCCTGTTCAACGACGGTATCTTTTTTGTACGCTTCCTCTTCTTGTTTAGCCCGTTCTTCAAGTTTCTTCCGCAAATCCTGTTTATATTCGTCCAACGTATCAAATTCGGAGACATCTTTGGCAAACTCATCGTCGAGTTCAGGCAACTTTTTACGTTTTATTTCATGCAGCTTCACCTGAAACGTGGCTTCTTTTCCTTTCAGCTCTTCTACTTGGTAATCTTCGGGAAACGTCACCTGAATCTCTTTTTCTTCGCCTTTTTTCATGCCGATCAATTGATCCTCAAAGCCGGGAATAAACGATCCCGAGCCGATTTCCAAGGAATAGTTTTCCCCTTTACCTCCTTCAAAAGGCTCGCCGTCAATGAAACCTTCGAAATCAATTACGACGGTATCCCCTTCGTTCACTTCCCCATCTTCAACAACGATGAGCTCGGCCTGTCTGTTGCGTACGTTTTCCAATTCCTCTTCGACCTGTTCATCAGTGACGGTGAAGTCTTTGGCGGGGATTTCCAATCCTTTGTACTCGCCTAATTGCACATCCGGCTTGACGGTGACGGTCGCTTTAAAAATAACATTTTGACCGCGTTCGAGCTGTTCAATATCCACCTCTGGACGGTCGACAGGTTCAATGCCTGTTTCTTCGACCGCTTTTTGGTAAGCTTCAGGCAGAATGATGTCCAAAGCATCCTGGTACAACGATTCCACCCCGAAGCGGGCTTCAAATATTTTACGGGGTACTTTGCCTTTGCGAAAGCCAGGGACATTGACTTTTTTGACCACTTTCTTAAAGGCTTTGTCCAGCGCAGCGGAAAATTCTTCCTTCTCCACTTCAACGGTCAGAACCCCTTGATTATTTTCTAGTTTTTCCCACTTGGCACTCATCTTATGCACTTCCTCCTAACAATGGCGTGCTGGATACACGCTGAACTGCCGATATGTATATTGCAAGTAACGCAGAGATTATAACATAAACACAACGCTTTTTAAAGTTGCCTGAATGAAAGTGATCCGCCCTTTTCACCCGTTTATGAACAGCATCCCGGCACCGCAACCGACATGACTTACTAATAAGAGTATACTAATGAAAGATCTCTGTCCACTTTAAACTACTGGTCAAATTTGACAGCCTCACCGCCGTTTGACTTTCATCAGGGACGAGAAATCTGTAAACTATTGTCAAGAAGGAGGAACAAGCAATGGCTGCTCAAGAAACAAACGAAAGACGGACCCGTCATCCTTATATGGAAATAGGGATCAGTACATTTTTAGAAACTACACCCGATCCGCGCACAGGAAAGGTGATCAGTCATGGCGAACGTTTGCGCAACGCGGTCGAAGAAATTGTGCTGGCCGATGAAGTCGGCCTGGATGTCTACGGCGTCGGAGAACATCACCGGGCGGATTATGCCAGTTCGGCACCGGCTGTCGTCCTGGCAGCCGCTGCGTCCAAAACCAAACGCATCAGACTGACAAGTGCCGTTTCCGTGCTGTCATCTGACGATCCCGTGCGGGTTTATCAAGATTTTGCCACGCTGGACGGTCTTTCCGGCGGACGTGCCGAAATCATGGCCGGACGCGGTTCGTTCACGGAATCTTTTCCCCTGTTTGGCTACCGTCTCGACGACTACAATGAATTGTTTGATGAAAAACTCGATCTGTTGCTGAAGCTCCAAGCGTCGGAGAAGGTGACTTGGAAAGGCAAATTTCGTCCGCCGATTGACAATCTCGGCATCTATCCCCGTCCTGTACAAAATCCGCTTCCGGTGTGGATCGCCACGGGAGGCAATCCCCAGTCGGCGATACGCGCAGGCATGCTCGGACTGCCCGTCGTCTTTGCCATCATCGGGGGAATGCCGGAGAAGTTTGCCCCGTTAGTCTCCCTGTATAAACAAGCGGCCGCGAAAGCCGGGCACGACCCGGACAAGCTACCCGTTGCAACCCATTCCCACGGATTTGTGGCGGACTCAGCCGAGCAGGCCGCCGAGGATTTTTTCGAACCGACACAGGCGCAGATGAATGTCATCGGCCGCGAACGCGGCTGGGCGCCGTATACCCGGGCCACTTATGACGCCGCCCGCAGTCTGCGGGGTGCATTGTATGTCGGCGATCCCGAATACGTTGCCGAAAAGATCGTATTGCTGCGCAAAAATCTTGGCGTTTCTCGATTTTTCTTACATGTGAACGTCGGCACGATGCCCCATCGGCAGGTGTTGCGGGCCATTGAGTTACTCGGTACCAAAGTGGCGCCTATCGTCCGCAAGGAAATTGCCCGCATCGAGGGCGAGGATAAAAACGGCTGAAGCAGGTCAATCAATACGGGGGTGAATGGATGAGCAAAATCTTAATCGTTGAAGACGATCAAACCATCGCTTTAGGGATTGAGTATTCCTTAAAGCAGGAAGGGTTCCACACAGAGGTCGCGCACGACATGTCCTCTGCCAAGGAAATCCTGCAAACGTCCGAATTTCATCTCGTCCTGCTCGATGTGTCTCTGCCTGATGGAAACGGCTTTGACCTGTGCCGCATGATCAGGAAGCAAGGGGATACGCCGGTCATTTTTTTGACGGTTCGGGATGAAGAAGTGAACGTCGTCATGGGCTTGGACATCGGTGCCGATGATTATGTGACCAAGCCTTTCAGAGTGCGGGAACTGATCTCCCGGATTAAGAGCGTGTTGCGCCGCTACGAAAAACAGCCGCCCCAAAAAACGGAAATCCGCCTGGGCGAAGTGCTGATCGACACGGCCCAGGCCCGTGTGTTCAAACAAGGCAAGGAAATTTTGCTCACCGCTCTGGAGTACCGTTTGTTATTAACGCTGGCCAATCATGCCGGACAAGTCCTGACACGCAAACAAATTTTGGAACATATTTGGGATGTCGCCGGGGACTTCGTGAATGACAACACCCTCACGGTCTACATCAAGCGTCTGCGTGAAAAAATCGAAGATGATCCGCATCAGCCCAAGTTGATTCAAACGGTACGCGGCCTGGGCTACAAGGCAGGTGTCGGCTTTGAGACAGACTAAGCACCCGCTAACGGTTCAGCGATTGTTTGCGCTGGCCATCCTCTTCATCCTTTCAGGGCTCCTGGCCCTGGGGTTTTCCGCATTCAGCAGGCATGCCCTGCAAGAAGCGATCACCTCCCAACAGGCCGCTTTGATCGGGGCGGTGATCGATGAATATCCCCTCGCCGAACAGCAGATCATTCACCAAGTGAAGCAGGCTGAGGAAGCCGCGACGGCCAAAGGAGAAGCTGTATTAGCCAAATACGGTTTGAACGATCCAGATCTGATCTTCATTCCCGCTGGTTTGGAGCGCAGCTATCAACTTCAGACGGCGCTTTTCGTCTCTCTCGCTGTGCTCATTTTTGTGGTCCTTACGGGGATCCTTTTTCTTTATATCCATCGCCAAAACAAGGAAATCGGCGCCATCACCGATTATTTGAACCGGCTCAACAAGGGAGAGAACACGCTCGATATTCGGGACAACGCCGAGGGGGCACTCAGTCTTCTAAAAAATGAACTGTATAAAATGACGACGATGTTGAAGGAACAGGCCGAAGATCTTCAACAGGATAAAATGCGTTTGGCTGACTCTCTGGCTGACATTTCTCATCAATTGAAAACACCTTTAACTTCACTCATCGTTTTAAGCGACCTGTTGGACGGTCACCCCTCCGAAGCGGTCAAGGCGGAGTTTCTCGAGCGCATGAAAGCCCAATTGAAGCGGATGGAATGGCTGACGACCTCCTTGTTAAAACTGTCCCGCTTGGAAACCGGAACCGTCACCTTAAAAAAGGAACCCTTCCATGTCCGCTCGCTCATCGAACGGGCCGTCCAGGCTTTAAGCGTTCCTGCGGACATTAAACAGCACCGCATCCGTATTTCGGGAGATGCATCAATCCAGCTGAGAGGCGATATCGACTGGACAGCCGAAGCGCTGATCAATATATTGAAAAACCATATTGAGCATACCCCGGAGCAAGGCATCATCCGCATTGAATATGAAGACAATCCGATTTTCACCAAAATAACGACGGCCGATAACGGTGAAGGGATCGACCCTCAAGATTTGCCCTATATTTTCAACCGTTTTTACCGGGGGAAAAACGCGAGTGAGGAAAGTGTCGGCATCGGCTTGGCCATGGCCTACGAAATCGTCAAACAGCAGGGCGGAGACATTACCGTCAAAAGTGAACCTGGAAACGGGACCGCATTTACGCTCACGTTTTACAAACAGCACATTTGAATATCGACATGATTTGAAT
>CALBTX010000075.1 GCA_937967685.1 uncultured Bacillaceae bacterium
CGGAACCGACAACGTCCGCCGGGCGCACGGCTGCTCCTGCGGACAAGCGGACGGCCGGATTAAGAGAGAAATTTTGGGAAAACCTGTTTGAAACCGGGCATGAATACCGCTATGGTCTGGCTTTGAACGAGGAGAAAGATACCGCCTGGTTAGAAAGCTTGTTTATCAAGTTTATGTCTGACAGTACGATATATCGCCTGATGGAGAAGCTGCGCAAGTGGGATCATTATGCTTATCAACATTCATTTGACGTCTTCGTTCTCGGCGCCTTATTCGCCAAACGTCTGCGCTTGAATGATATCGAAGATTTCGCTCTGGGCTGTTTGCTGCACGACATCGGCAAAATGAACATTCCCCAAAGTTTGCTGAACAAGCCCGGCAAATTAACGGATCGAGAGTATCTGCTCATGAAACAACATACCATTTACGGCTACGAGCTGCTCAAACAGCACGATTTCGGAGAAGGGATCGCCCTGCTGGCCAGATCCCACCATGAGCGTATCGACGGCAGCGGGTATCCTGACGGGCTGAGAGGAAATGAATTGCCGGAGCATGTGAAAATATTGAGCATCGTAGACGTTTATTCGGCCACAACGCTGCGACGCCCGTATCGGGAACCTTACGGGTCATCCTTTGCGGAAAGAATCATGATGCACGAATGCAAAAGGGTGAATGACGATTATTTCTGCCGTTTTTTTCAAATGTTAAACATTTTTCCCGAGGACATCATCGTCGAATTGTCCGAAGGGACACTGGCCAAAATCGTTCACGTCAATGATAAAGTGCCCACCCGCCCTTCTCTGCAGGATATCCACCAGTCGAAGCCGATCGACATTCCTTTGGCCCAACGGGTGCAAATCAAACAGGTGATCAAACTTTAAGCTGCGGTTCAATGGACCGCAGTTCTTTTTTTGCTTTGACAGCCTTCAAGCCCCAAACGAGTTCTTGTTCAGTTGCGTGTATCCTCATCTTTAACAGGATCATGTTAGCAGAGTCATGCTCTCCGGAACATGTTTTCCAAACAAGTTCACAGTATCGCCTCTCCGTCTGCTTGCATACACTTAGATAAACCTGGCTTATAATCGTATCATGATTTGCGCTCCCCTTGAATATATTGATAAAAACCCTTCGACTTGAAGCGTTGGACGTCTCGCAGAAAAGGAGAGGAGGTCCTCATGGATATTTTAAAGCGCATCGCAGAACATCGAGCTCATGAAGAGGGTTTAAAATGGGAAGGTACGTTTAGCGACTATTTAGAGATTGTTCAAAAAAATCCCCATGTGGCCTGCACGGCCCATGCCAGAGTGTATAACATGATCAAACATGCCGGTATTGAAGAAACGGAAGACGGCATGCGAGATTACTCATTTTTCAGCCGTGAATTATACGGGTTGCAGGAAGCGATCGAAAGACTGGTCGAAGATTATTTTCATTCCGCGGCCAAAAGATTGGATGTCCGCAAGCGGATTTTGCTCTTGATGGGACCTGTCAGCGGGGGAAAATCAACGATCGTCACGCTGTTGAAAAAGGGCCTGGAACAGTTTACCCTCACGGATGAAGGCGCGCTGTACGGCATCAAAGGATGCCCGATGCACGAGGAACCGCTGCACCTCATCCCCACACACTTGCGTCCGGACTTTGAAGAAGAATTTGGCGTGAAAATTGAAGGCAATCTGTGCCCGTCCTGTCAGTTGATGATTGAGGAAGAATACGGCGGCAGAGTGGAAGATGTGCTCGTTGAACGTGTTTTTTTCTCCGAAGACAAACGCGTCGGCATCGGCACGTTCAGTCCGTCCGATCCGAAGTCCCAGGACATTGCCGATTTGACGGGGAGCATTGATTTTTCCACCATTGCCGAATATGGCTCCGAATCCGACCCCCGGGCCTACCGCTTTGACGGAGAACTGAACAAGGCCAACCGGGGGTTAATGGAATTCCAAGAAATGCTCAAATGTGATGAAAAGTTTCTGTGGAATCTGCTCTCCCTCACCCAGGAAGGCAATTTCAAAGCGGGGAGATTTGCCTTGATCAGCGCCGATGAACTCATCGTCGCCCATACGAACGAAGCGGAATACCGATCGTTTATCAGCAATAAAAAGAACGAGGCGTTGCAGTCACGCATGATCGTCATGCCTGTTCCGTACAACCTGTCCGTTTCCGAGGAAGAAAAAATTTATACGAAATTGATCAAGCAGAGTGATCTCGGCGATAAGCATATCGCCCCTCATGCCTTGCGGGCCGGAGCGATTTTTACCATTCTGACCCGCTTGAAGGAATCGAAAAAACAGGGGGTTGACCTGCTGAAAAAGATGAAGCTGTATGACGGCAAAGAAGTGGAAGGGTTTAAACGGACGGATGTGCGCGAACTGAAACAGGAATTTCCGGACGAAGGGATGAGCGGCATCGATCCCCGCTATGTGATCAACCGCATTTCCAGTGCCTTAATCAGCACGGACAAAGATTATATCAACGCGCTTGATGTGCTCCGTTCGTTAAAAGAGGGCCTGGACACCCATCCGTCGATTACGAAGGAACAGCGGGAACGTTATTTGAACTTCATCTCCATCGCCCGCAAAGAATATGACGAACTGGCCAAAAAAGAAGTGCAGAAGGCGTTCGTTTACTCGTACGATGAGTCGGCCAAAACCATGCTGGATAACTATTTGGACAATGTTGAAGCTTATTGCAACTCGCAAAAAGTGCACGATCCGTTAACCGGGGAAGAACTCGATCCGGATGAAAAACTGATGCGTTCCATCGAGGAGCAGATCGGTATTTCCGAAAATGCCAAGAAAGCCTTCCGGGAAGAAATTCTCATCCGCATTTCCGCTTACGCCCGCAAAGGAAAACGGTTTGATTACAATTCGCATGAACGTCTGCGGGAAGCGATTCAGAAGAAACTGTTCGCCGATCTGAAGGACGTGGTCAAGATCACGACTTCGACGAAAACACCGGATGAGAATCAGTTGAAGAAAATCAATGAAGTCATTCATCGCCTGGTGGAGGAACACGGTTACACTGCTTCGTCTGCGAACGATTTGTTGCGTTATGTCGGCAGCCTGTTAAACCGTTAGGGGGGAAAGCTGATGCATGATGATCCCACTTTGTTCAATGTCTCGCGTGAAGATTGGTCCCTCCACCGCAAAGGTTATGAAGATCAGGCCAGACATCAGGAGAAAGTGCAGGAAGCGATCAAGCAGAATTTGCCTGATTTGGTCACTGAAGAAAGCGTCATTTTGTCCAACGGCAGGGATATTATCAAAATTCCCATCCGCTCCCTGGATGAATATAAATTCCGGTACAATACGAACAAACAAAAGCATGTTGGTCAAGGAGACGGAGACAGTCAGGTCGGGGATGTCATCGCCCGCGAGGGCGTGCCCGCACAAGGGGGAAAAGGTTCGGGTGCAGGGGAAGAGCCGGGTGAAGATTATTATGAAGCGCAAATCGACGTCGCTCAGTTGGAGGAAATGCTTTTTGCCGAACTGGAACTGCCGCATTTAAAACAGAAAGAACGCGATCAGCTGACAGTGAAAGATATCCGCTTCAACGATGTGCGCAAGAAAGGCCTGATGGGCAACATTGACAAGAAACGGACCATTTTGGAAGCGTTGCGCCGCAACCGGCTGAACGGAAAAAAAGGCAAAAAGAACCTGTTTCAAATCTCGCCCGACGACTTGCGCTTTAAAACTTGGGAAGATATCGTCGAGCCCCATTCGAACGCAGTGATCATCGCCATGATGGATACGAGCGGAAGTATGGGTCTTTTCGAAAAATTTTGCGCGCGCAGTTTCTTTTTCTGGATGGCCCGCTTTTTACGCAAAAAATACGAAAAAGTTGAAATGGTTTTTATCGCCCATCATACGGAAGCGAAAGAAGTGTCGGAAGAAGAATTTTTTACGAAAGGGGAAAGCGGAGGAACGATCTGTTCTTCGGCTTATCGCAAAGCGTTGGACATTATTCATGAACGTTATCCGATTGAAAGGTACAATATTTACCCCATTCATTTTTCGGACGGCGACAACCTCACTTCGGACAATGAACGCTGCCTGAAACTCGTCCGCCAACTGATGGACTGTTCGAACATGTTCGGCTACGGTGAAGTGAATCAGTATAACCGTGCCTCCACGCTCATGTCCGCTTACCGCCATATTCAAGATTCCCGTTTCCGCTATGCGATAATCCGTCAGAAAAGCGAAGTGTACCATGCCTTGAAAACGATTTTCCGCAAAGAGGAACAAGAGGTGGGATGAAGATGACACCTGAAGAAAAAGCCGAACTGGAACGGGCGATCGCCGAAATCACGGAGATCGCCCGAGGTTTCGGGTTGGATTTCTTCCCCATGAGGTATGAAATCTGTCCGCCGGATATTATTTACACGTTCGGCGCTTACGGGATGCCCACCCGTTACAACCACTGGAGCTTCGGGAAAAGTTTTCAAAAGATGAAGCTCCATTACGATCTCGGTCTGAGCAAAATATATGAATTGGTCATTAACTCCAACCCTTGCTACGCTTTTTTACTCGAAGGCAACAGCCTCATTCAGAACAAGCTGATTGTCGCTCATGTTTTGGCCCATTGTGATTTTTTCAAAAACAATGTCCACTTTTCGAACACGAACCGGGATATGGTCGAAAGCATGTCCGCCGCTGCGGAAAGAATCCGGGCCTACGAGCTGGAATTCGGCAAGAAAGAGGTGGAAACGTTTCTCGACGCCGTTCTGTCCATTCAGGAACATATCGATCCGTCTTTGTTGCGTTCGAAATTAAGCTGGCAGAAATCCGCGCAGGATGCCGGCGAGAAAAAGGGCAAACGGACGCCGGGGCCGTATGACGACCTGTGGTCGCTCGATGAGGAAGAGAAAGAGAAGGAAGAACGGGAATCACGTCAAAAACGCAAGCCTTTCCCGCCCCGGCCGGAAAAAGATTTGCTGTTGTTCATCGAAGAGTACAGTCCGGAATTGGAAGATTGGCAGCGGGACGTGCTGACGATGCTGCGGGAGGAGATGCTCTACTTCTGGCCCCAGCTGGAGACGAAGATCATGAACGAAGGTTGGGCCTCTTACTGGCATGTGCGCATTTTGCGGGAGCTGGATTTGACTGAAGCGGAGGCGGTGGAGTTCGCCAAGCTGAATGCTTCCGTCGTCCAGCCTTCAACAACCGGCATTAATCCATATTACCTCGGCTTTAAAATGTTTGAAGATATCGAACGACGCTGGGACGATCCGACCGCGGAGGAAAGGGAAAAATACGGCCGCCGTCCCGGACAGGGGCGCAAGAAGATCTTTGAAGTGCGGGAGATGGAGTCCGACATCTCCTTCCTGCGCAACTATTTGACAAAGCAGCTGGTTGAAGATCTGGATCTGTATCTTTTTCAAAAACGAGGAACGGACTACACGATCATCGACAAGAAGTGGGAGCACGTTCGGGACGAACTGGTCGGCATGCGGGTCAACGGGGGATTCCCCTATCTCATGGTGGAAGACGGCGACTATATGCGCAACGGGGAGCTGTTGATCAAACATTATTATGAAGGCATCGAACTGGACATCAAATATGTCGAAAAAACGATGCCTTACGTCCACCAGTTATGGGGAAAAACGGTCCATTTGCGGACAACGATCGACAACAAACCGGTGCTGTTCAGCTATGACGGCAAACGCGTGCACCGCAGGTTTTTGTGATTTTAAGATAGGTGCAAAAAAACGAGGCGCTCCACTTCCGGCGTCTCGTTAGTTATTGGCTGGTCATTGGCATCATAGTTTTTCCAGCTTTTTTTCAATTTGGCAAATTCATCAGCTTCAATTTTTGCCTGCCTTAAAATGGCCCATCATGTTCTTTGGCAAGTTCTGGATCGGCTTTGCCGGTGGTATCAGGCGCATTTATTTTAACGATCAACTTCATTTTACCGTGAATCTGTCAGTTGACGAAAACCTGGATGTCAGTGTGCTCAGCCTAACATCACAATAGCTTAAAATCTTAACTGTGTCATAAAAAGGGGCTGTCCAAAATCAGGCTCAGAACACTTTTGGACGGGCTCTTTTTTGTTTGTTGTTTATTTTTTTCAATCAATAACTAAAAAGGGAATAAATGGTTAAACTTCCTGTCCGTTCAGCCGATATACAAAGTAGAACGGCCAGTAGAAGAAGCCTGGAAAAGCAGTCTGGAAGTTAAAAGTAGTCTAGAAGTTAGTAGAAATAGTCTGGAAAAAGGAAGTCCCTTTAGCTGGGTCATATGGGTCATAGAGGAATTCAATGCTCAAAAATGTGAATGGTGCATTGATAGGAAATTGATAGGAAGCGGATGATTTTCAAGAGATGCAGTCGCTGTTCACTGGCAGCAATAGACAAGGTTTTTCTCCCCGAACCCGGGGTGAAAAATAAATCAGGAGTCGCACGGATGTGGCTCACAACAAAAACTTTACACGGAGGTTGATCAAACATGATCATCAACAACAACATTCCTGCGTTGAACACTCATCGCATGCTGACGATGAACAACACCAACGCACAGAAAGCCATGGAGAAACTGTCTTCCGGTCTGCGCATAAACCGTGCCGGGGACGACGCCGCAGGGCTGGCCATCTCCGAAAAAATGAGAGGACAGATTCGCGGGTTGAACATGGCTTCCAAAAACGCCCAAGACGGTATTTCCTTGATTCAAACCGCAGAGGGGGCGTTGAACGAAACGCATTCCATCCTGCAGCGTATGCGTGAATTGGCTGTGCAGGCAGCTAATGACACGAACACCGATGCTGACCGTTTCGAGTTGCAGAAGGAAATCAACCAATTAACGGAAGAGTTGACACGTATCGGGGACACCACAGAATTCAATACAAAGTCCTTGCTTGACGGTACTTTCGAAGGAACCTTCCATATCGGAGCCAATGAAGGACAAAACATCAGTCTCAATATTGCTGATATGCGTGCTGAGACGTTGAATGTTGTAGCTGACACCGCTAAAGCTGTAGCTAATGCTGGCAGTACAAATATGGATAGTGATAATAACAATGGTTTGGAAAATCTAATAGGTGGGACCTATTACGCTGAAGTTGCTGAAGACGGAACCGTATCGTTAAAAACAGCCGATGGGACAGAAATTGGGACAGGAACCTTAGCCGCTGGTGGAACCAGTGTAGATATTTCGATAACCGACACAGATTATTTAGTTGATGATAGTAATGCTACAGTTACATTAGGTATTAATGATACAGGTGACGGATCAACTGCTGCAACTGATGCCGGAACCATTACAATTAACGTTCTTGAAGAGGGACAAGGAATTAGTGTTATGACGCAAGACGATGCCGATAGTGCTGTGACAACCATTCAAAGCGCTTTAGACCGCGTGTCTGCCGAGCGTTCCAAATTAGGTGCCTACCAAAACCGTTTGGAACACACCATTAACAACTTAGGTACATCAGCTGAGAACTTACAAGCCGCTGAATCACGTATTCGCGACGTTGACATGGCCCGTGAAATGATGGAGTTCACGAAGAACAACATCTTGTCTCAGGCTTCTCAAGCGATGCTGGCTCAAGCCAATCAAATGCCGCAGGCAGTATTGCAACTGCTCGGGTAAAAATAGTCAATCAACAAAGGGCTCTAGTTATGCTAGAGTCCTTTTTTCAAGGAGGAATGTGAATGTACTCTCTTAAACAGCTAATAGCTGAAAGTAGATATAAAGCGCAAGAATCAGGAGTCGACAAAGAAGAGGCTGAAAATCAAGTGCTAAAATGCGAAATAAAAAAACTAGGGAATGAAAATCTCTATGAGTACTTTAAATTTGTTGAACACTTAGCGACATCTCTTAATAAATCGTTGACTCTCTCCACAGATATTATTATGACATCATTAGGACAATGCGATTTTTCAAGAAATACGATACAAATATCATTGAAAGAAGAGTATGATAGTGAAGCTAAACTTAAGAGTGTTATTGTTCATGAACTTGGAGAAGCAGAGTATATTTTGAGAAACTACCCGATCTGTAGAAGTGAATTTGTTGATGAAGCGCCAAGGTTTACTGAATTATTAAGTCATTATTACATTGAACATACTCTTAAGAAGAAAAACCTTTATCATTTGGAAGCAGTTTTTAAAGATGATCAAGTAAAAAAATCATTAAAACAACAAGGGATAATATATGAGGAATATAAAAAAGATTGCCGAAATGAATGGAAAGTAATTTTAAAAGCGGTATGGATCTTAATTTCGTTTAATCATTTTGTAGTAAAGGATAAGATACCAGGTTATGCGGAATTCTCGGATATAATTGATGAGATTTAGGAAATATCATTCAGTGACAATAACAGTGTGGAACAATCAATTGAGTTGCTACATTGGATTATAAACAAAATGAAAAAAAGGGGATTGAACAGAGATATAAAAATGACACGTCTAACAGATAGTCGAAAATGAAAACACATCTTGAATGAAATCATGAAGACAATCAACATTTTATTTTAATATTGATTCAATATCTTATGTAATCTTTCCTGAAGTATGGGCAAGTTATTTTCTATGGTGTTCCATACGATATTTAAATCTACACCCATGTAATTGTGAATGAGTACGTTTCTCATTCCAACCATCTCTTTCCAGGGGACGTCAGGGTACATTTCTCTAAATTCCTCAGAAATATGATTTGCAGCCTCCCCGATGATTTCCAAATTTCGTACTATGGCATCACGTACTCATTTTGACTGAAAAAATTGCTCTTTTCCTTCAGGGGCGTATTCATTGATGTTCCCAATACACTCCAGGATATGCTGGAGATATACGATATCTTCTTTCATATTTCAATGGCCTCGTTTAAAACCTTTTCTCGAAATGCGATATGAATGGAATCTTTTGTAGCTATATCTACAGGTCGATCTAATAATTGTTCAAGATCATCTTTTAACGATACTAAATCGAATAATGACCTGCCTTCTTCAAATTCAATTAAAAAGTCAATATCACTCTGCAATGTTTGTTTGTTGTTAACGGTTGAGCCGAATATTTTTATTTGGACGACACCGTGTTCCTTGGCTATTTCTAATATTTCTGAACGTTTATTTTCAATTTCTTTTGGTATGGACAATTGGATCACCTCACGTTCTTATTATAACATGATTCAACTATTCCCAAAGCAATGGCGATTGCCACTTTGCCCTCGCCCCCACACCCTCTCTTTGGGGGATTTTTTTATGGATCGCCACCCAGCTTGAGACAGGATCACATTTTACATAAAATATCCACTCACATTACTCCAGGAAAAGGATTCCGTATATTTATGTCGAATCCATCTATAACAGAACGCAACAATGGCATAGACTCTTACAGAACG
>CALBTX010000076.1 GCA_937967685.1 uncultured Bacillaceae bacterium
GAAGTTTCAGGAAAAACAATTAGCCCCATTCTCCTCACAAACTCTCCGCTTCAGGAAAACAGTGTAAATGCAGAGGTCTTAACATTTTCAAGCCTTCTCCAATTCGATCGCTTTCGGTGAGTTGCTTACCTCTCATCGCAAAATAGGTTCGATATAGCTGGAGAGTCGCTTCGTCAACCTGTGTCTGATGCAAAGCAATGGCTTCAAATTTCAAATCAAAGAATTCAGTGATATCTTCAACCACATTGGGGGCGGCTGTAAAATAAAATCCGACACCATTCAGTTGACATGGCGCAGTTGTGGTCTCTTCCGGATAAGACTTCAATGAGCAACTAATTGCCGCTTGAGCACAAGCCCTTCCCGTTACAACATGGTCGTAGTGGGCTTCATAATTCAACCATGGATCTGGACAAAAAATCGTATCGTACTGTTCTTGCCGGATCACGTCAGCAATTTCGCTCGCTAAAGCCGGCACATCGTTAAGAGAGCCATCTTTATGATGTAACCAAAAAAATTTACTTGCTCCTAACTTTCTACCAGCCGCCTCCCCTTCCGACTGACGAACTTCAGCCAACTGATCTGGCGAAAAGTCGGTTCCCATATCCCCTAAACGACCGTCCGTCACCGTAAGATAATGGATCTCACATCCGTTCGCCGCCAATTTTGCAATAATCCCACCCATTCCAATTTCATTATCATCGGGATGGGGCTGAACACATAAAACTTTTTTGCAATTCGATAAACTTGGTGGTGATAGTAGTTCTTGAATATCAAGATTTTCCATTTTTGGCACACTCCATTTCCACTAATATTTTGCATCGATCATCGCTTGGATGTTTTGTTTTTCTTCACTTGTTACCTTGTAAAAATACAAAGGAATCATGGTGAGCAAAAAGAAAATTGCAGGCAGGACATACATCATCATGCTGAATCCGACTTGTGTCGTGGTGGTGATTTCCTGTCCCTCGGTATAATTCATTAAAATGAGACCGACCCCAATGATTCCCCTAGCAAGAGCACTGCTCAGTTTTGTAATAAATGTATTTATTGAAAAAACCAATCCCTCGCCGCGAAAACCTAATTTCCATTCAGAATAATCGACTGCATCAATTAACATCGACATACTGACGATGGTCGTGATGCCAGTAAAGGCAAAACTTAACCCCAAGGCAATCAAACTGAATAAGATATTTTCCCCGCCGACAAAAAACGGGACGGCACTCACGATGCTTCCGAACAAACAAGCCCCTAAAAACACGTTTTTCTTCTCTATTCTTTTAACCAGCATCGGTGAAAGGGCCATCCCTAAAATCATCCCGACAACGAGGCTGATTCCCACATTCGTCAATTGACCGGAGTCTCCCCAAACATAGACGACAAAATACATTTGTACACCTTGTCGGATTCCATTCACCAAATTCACAAGCAACAGTGCAATCAATAACATGATGAGGGGCTTGTTTTTAGTTATCGTTTGGATGTTTTTTCTCATCGGGATGATCTGTTTGTCAGGTAAAATCCTCTCCCGTAAAGTAAAACCGGTAGCCATCATTAAAATTGTAGAGATAAAGGCTAAGAGGATTGCTGTATCAGTAAAAGCAGAAGCCATCCGCTCCCCTCCAAAAGCATTGATCACCATAATACTGCCAACGGTGACCACCGCAGTCCCAACGACGCCACCAATCTTACCAAGGGTGACCATTAAATTTTTCTCTTGCATGTTCTTGGATACAACGGATGAAATTGCCCAAATCGGAATATCACAAACGGTATAGGCCATTCCCCACACGATATAAAATGTAGCGGCCAATGCAATGGTGACAGCATTTCCCATTCCAAAATGGGTAAAACATAAAATTG
>CALBTX010000077.1 GCA_937967685.1 uncultured Bacillaceae bacterium
GTGATCCGACAAAGAGCTTAGTTGCACTTGCTTTCGCTACCCATTCCACCAGTTCCTAGTTACAAAAGGAAATATATGGAAAAAACTAGGTAGGGTGGGCTTAGTTTCGTATGGCCTTTTTTAGCAACACCCCCGATAAAACAGCGATTTTTTTAAATTCAGGGTCTTGACATCATACCGCTGCTCTTTTACCAAGTCATTGTCGAATCTTTTGAGCGCCCTAAACAATCATTATTTACTATATTCACACATTCGGGCCAATATAACCGGAAGATGTGACTGATTGAAGATGTTTAATAAAGTCGTAAATCCACAACAAATAAAATGATAGGCCCGTGGATTAGAGATACTCCGTCTATCCATTAAAAAAGCGCTATTAAGATAAGCGCCATCGAAATTATAACCACTATTTTTGAAAGAAAGATAAGCTCGTCAAAGCACGCCTTCTGACCTTAGTCGTTGAATCTCTTCCTGGTCAAGTTGCAGTCTTTCCTGTAAAATCTGTTCCGTATGTTCGCCATGTACAGGGGGATGCTTCTCAATTTCAAATTCGGAAACGGAAAACTTAAGCGGATTGCGAACCATTTTGATCATTCCCAAAATCGGATGAACACACTCGTGCACCATACGACGATGCTTGACCTGCGGATGGTCAAATACTTGATCCACATTATTGACGGGACCGCAAGGCACTTTATGCTTAGTCAACTGTTTTTCCCATTCAGCGGCCGATTGGGTGCCAAAAATACCTTCTAACACTTTCCTCAGATCATTCCGGTGTTTAATTCTTTGCGCATTCGTTTCAAAACGGGGATCGGTAATCAACTCCGGATGACCAACGGCCTGACAAAGACGATAGAAGATACGATCATTTCCAGCGGCGACCATGATCGGCTGATCCTGACACTCGAATGTTTCATAGGGTGTAATGTTTGCGTGCGCATTCCCCTGGCGTTCGGTCATATAACCGACATTCAGGTAGCTGCTGGCCACATTGGCCAGGGAGGCGACCTGAACATCAAGCAATGAAATGTCGATGTGCTGCCCGATTCCATTCAGATCTCTCATGCGTATGGCGGACATGATGCCAATGGCCACGTACAACGAACAAATGATATCCACAACCGGTATGCCGACCCGGGTGACTTCCCCGCGGGGATGGCCGGTCACACTCATAAGTCCCCCAACCGCCTGAATCACCGGGTCATAACCCGGTTGCTCGCGGTATGGACCCGTTTGACCGTACCCTGTGATCGAGCAGAGAATGATATCTTCCTTGACTTCCTTTAGACGCTCGTACCCTAAACCGAGGCGGTCCATAGAACCCGCTTTAAAGTTTTCCACGACGACGTCAGAACTTTCCACCAATTGCTTAAAAAGCTGGCGACCTCTTTCGCTTTTCAAGTTCAGAGTGATCGACTGTTTATTTCTGTTGGCCGCTAAATAATACGTGCTCTCATCACCAATGAAGGGCAACCAATGCCTCATATCATCCTTTCTTTCAGGGTGTTCCACCCGCACCACATCGGCACCAAGGTCGCCCAAAATCATTGTCCCGTGCGGTCCGGCCAGCACACGGGAAAGATCGAGAATTTTGATTCCGTGCAATGCTTTTTTCATTACGAAACGCCCCCAGAGCTCTGTTCATTAACACAAGACCGATTTCCCAATCCTCTATATTTTTCAGGCATGGCCATCAAACGGCAAAAATGATTAAATATGGTCATATGCCCACGTGCATTCTATTCTAGTATATGTTACTGTCACCCCGCCCTAGATATGACTTCTAATCATTATCTACCTGTGATCATTGATCCAAAACAAAGCCGGTGTAGGGATACAGGCCTGCCGTAATCCGGC
>CALBTX010000078.1 GCA_937967685.1 uncultured Bacillaceae bacterium
ACTAAACCTTCCAGATAACTGAGCCTCCAGATAACTAAACCATCCAGATAACTAATCCTCTGGGAAAACGGTCTCCTATGCATGTTCGATTTTGATGACAAGCACCGATTTAGAGGGCATGGTGAGAGCTAAATGATCATCTCCCAATTTCATTTGATTGAACTCGGTCGGTTTCACCTTGTTCGGTTCTGCAAAACTGTTATAAGCGTTGATTTCATTTGCTGTCAATACACGTCCTGAGACACGGGAACGTTCATTGATCCCTTCCAGATGCAAAACAATGTCTTCAGATTGATGTGGATCAAGGTTGCAAATAGACACATGAACGTTTCCGTCTTGATCTTCCGAAGCAGAAACATTCAACTTGGGGATACCGTCTCCGTCATAAAGATATTCCCGGGTATCCAATTCAACGGGAAGTAATGTGGCGTCTTGATGTACCTTATACATATCAAAGACATGATATGAAGGCGTTAATATCATTTTTTCCTCTTCAGTCAGAATCATGGCCTGCAGCACATTGACAGTCTGGGCGATGTTGGCCATTTTGACCCGATCACAATGATTGTTAAAGATATTGAGATTAATACCAGCGACAAGCGCATCCCGCAATGTGTTCTGTTGATACAGAAATCCCGGATTCGTTCCCGGCTCCACTTTATACCACGTTCCCCACTCATCGATAATTAATCCAACCTGTTTATCCGGGTCATACCGATCCATGATCGCCCCATGATTGATAATAAGCTCTTCCATATACAACGTTCTCTTCAAATAATCAAACCATAAATCTTCTTCGAATTCGGTTGCAGATGTATAGTTTGAGCGGTCTCTCGTGTAATAATGCAGACTGAGCCCTGACATCTCCGGACGATAATGTTCCCAGGCAGATCGCAGCGGTTGATCATGAATGATATCTTTGTCAGTGCGGCCCATGCCTTCTCGCATCATCACTTCCGTCCAATGGTAATCCGCCTCACTCGGTCCGCAGGCAATCTTGTAAATCTGATTGCCGGAGAAATGGCGGACATATTTTTGATATCTGCGGTACAGATCGGCATAATATTCAACCCGCATGTTACCTCCGCAGCCCCAGTTTTCATTGCCGATACCGAAAAATTTTAATTTCCACGGTTCTTCCCGGCCGTTTTTTCTTCTTAGATCAGCCATGGGGGATTGACCGTCAAAAGTGATATATTCAATCCATTCCTGCATTTCCTGGACCGTGCCGCTGCCGACATTGCCGCATATATAAGGTTCACAATCAAGCTGTTCACATAAATCCATAAACTCGTGCGTGCCGAAATGATTGTTCTCCGTCACCCCGCCCCAATGGGTATTGACGATGCTTGGACGTTCTTCACGCGGGCCTATGCCGTCTTTCCAATGGTATTCATCGGCAAAACAGCCCCCCGGCCAGCGTAAATTCGGGATTTTAATGTTTCTCAGCGCCTGCACAACATCGTTGCGAATCCCGCGCGTGTTGGGAATGGGGGAATCCTCCCCCACCCAAATGCCCCCGTATATGCATCTTCCTAAATGTTCGGCAAAGTGCCCGTAAATGTGCCGGCTGATCGTTTCCTGTGCGTTTTCCTTATGAATGCGGATGGATGACATATATCAACAATCCTTTCTTTTTATCATTTATTGAGAAAATCATCATTGATTGAGCTGACCATCATTTATTGAGCCAATCAGCATTTATTGAGCTGACCAGCATTTATTGAGTCAATCACTATTTAGCCAATCATTGTTTATTTAGCCAAGCGAATCACATTCCAGGATCGTTTAGCGAGTTTGGAGAGGAGGACGCCGTCCTTGACTTCTGCATCCCCTCTGTGATGAGGAACAACCTGGGCCCGTGCAGCCGTATTCGTCGCTTTAATGTCGTCATTTTCCAACACGATATGCTCTTTCACTCTATAATCTTGGAACTGTCTTATATCGCATTCCAGCATTAGGGCGTCTTCTTGGTGGCGATTGACGGCAAAGACGGTCAGGGCGTCATGCTGTTCATCGTAAACGCCGATTGATTCGAGATAAGGCACGTCAGTAAAGTCTTTGCTGTCATACTTCGGGGATGAAACAACAGGATTGAGCACCACTCCTCGGCCATACAGAGAGGCGTGCAAATAGGGATAAAATATCGTTTGACGCCACGCGCTTCCTCCGGTTTCAGTCATAATGGGAGCGATGACATTCACCAATTGGGCCAAGCAAGCCATTTTTATGCGGTCGGCATGTTTTAACAAGGTGATGAGCATACAGCCGACAAGCAAAGCATCTTCAAAATTGTACACATCTTCGAGCAGCGGCGGGGCGATCGACCACGGTTCTCTCTGTTTATCTTTTTCTCTGGAGTGGTACCAGACGTTCCATTCGTCGAACGAAAGGTACATCGTTTTCTTGCTTCTTTTTTTCGCTTTAATATAATCACAAGTTGCAATGACCGAGCGGATAAATTGATCCATATCCATGGACTTGGCCAAGTAATTGGATATATCATTTTCTTGATTGCCGTAATACATATGCAGGGAAATATAATCGGCCACATCATACGTGTGTTCCAAAACAGTGGCTTCCCATTGCGGGAATAAAGGCATGGTGCTTTTCGAACTTCCACAGGCAACCAACTCAATCGTCGGATCTACCAGCTTCATCGCTTTGCCGGCCTCAGCGGCGAGGCGCCCGTATTCCTCCGGCGTTTTATGGCCGATTTGCCACGGACCGTCCATTTCGTTGCCCAAACACCATGTTTTGATGCGATGTGGTTGTTTATAACCGTGACTAATTCGCAGATCGCTCCAGGCGGAACCTTGGGGATGATTGCAGTATTCCACTAAATTCCGAGCGGCATCTATGCCTCTTGTTCCCAGATTGACCGCCATCATCACTTCGGTGTTAACCTGTTTAGCCCAATCCATAAATTCATTCAGGCCGACCTCGTTCGTCTCAATCGTTTTCCAGGCCAGATCCAACCGACGGGGGCGATGTTCTTTGGGCCCCACCCCGTCTTCCCACCGGTAACCGGAAACAAAATTGCCTCCGGGGTAGCGGACGATCGGGACATTGAGTTCTTTGACCAGCGAGGCGACATCTTGCCGAAAACCGTTTCGATCAGCCGTCGGATGACCCGGTTCGTATATTCCGCCGTAAATGGCCCGACCCAAATGTTCAATGAAAGAGCCATAAATTCTGTCGTCAACTTCCGCTATTTTAAAATCTTTATCCAAAACCATTTTCGCTTGATTTTCCGCCTTCAACATCCTATCTCCTCTCCTCCAAAAAGATCATTTTTATCTCGCCAAGGAGGAGCCATTCATCCCTTGACTCCCCCGACAGTCAAACCGGAAATAAAATATCTTTGGAAAAACAAGAAGACAATGATGATCGGAATCACCGTCAATACCGATCCGGAGATCAACACATCGTAATTGTTCCCATACGGTGAGAGCAAACCGGCTAATCCGATGGGCAGTGTAAACATATCCGATGTGCGTAAAACAACCAACGGCCAGAGGAAATTGTTCCAGCTGAACAAGGCGAGCAGAATAGCCATCGCCCCGTATGCCGGAGTCATGAGCGGAACCATGATCTTGAAAAATATGCCATACTCTGAACAACCATCGATCCTTGCCGCATCCATCAGCTCTTTGGGCAGACCTAGCGCAAATTGTCTGAAGAAAAACACCGCTAAAGGATGGACAAGCATGGGCAAAATGACCCCTGCATACGTGTTCACCGTATTTAAGGCAATCATCATATTAAACAACGGCAACATCAATATTTCAAAGGGAATCATCATGACCAGAAGCACGAGCAGCAAAACAATGTTTTGACCCCTAAAAGAGTACATGGCTAGGCTGTATCCGACCATGGAAGAGAAAAACAATGCTAGAAAAGTAGAAAAGAAAGTGATAATCAAACTGTTTTTGAACCAATGAAAATAAATGCTCCCTTCCGTAAATAAATACGTATAGTTATCCAAACTCCACAATTCAAACTGGGGGTATAAGTTGAGTCCAAATCTCATCAGTTCGGTGGATGGCTTTAAGGAAGCCAAAATCAGTGCTCCTAAAGGAAAAAGGGCAATCAAGGCGGGAATCAGCATGAACAAAAATAAGAGATATGATACCCAGCGGTGTCTCTTTTCTGTTGTCATCTAGTTCCCCTCCTTCTTCTGAAAAACGCCCAGCACTTTTAACTGCAAGAAACCTAAAATGCCGACAATGATCAATACTGTAACCCCGATCGCCGACCCATAGCCCAACTGGTTATATTGAAAACCTTCCTTATACAAATAGCCGACCAGTGTCAAGCCGATATTTCCGGGAGAATTCACTTCCCAAAATACATACGCTTCTTCAAACATTTTGTATCCGGCAAACAGAGTGATCGTTAACACATAAATGGAGACTGGTTTTAGGAACGGGATGGTAATATGCCTGAATTTATCAAAGGCGTTAGCCCCATCGATTTCAGCCGCCTCATACATCTCCTTGGGGATGTTTTGCAATCCGGCCAAGAAATAAATGAGATTGACACCCATCCACCGCCAAGCGGCCAGCCCCACCATCAGAAACATGAGCGTCCCGGCATGTTGTCTCCAGGCAATCGGTTCAAATCCAAAAAAAGAAATGACAGAATTGGCAAACGCGGTGTCCGATTCGGCAAACAAGAGTCTGAAAATGACACCGGCCACGATCGTCGATGTGAGTGCCGGCACAAAAATGGCCGCTCTGAAAAAGGTCCGATATTTCATGATTGGCGAATTAAGTATGACGGCCAATAGGAGCGGAAGCGGTATCAAAATAACGATGGTCCAAAAGGTATACACCGTTGTATTCCAGAAAGCGGTGAAAAATGTGGGATTCAATAGTTTTTGATAGTTTTGCAAACCGACAAATGCCGTTTGTCCCGGCAAGATGACCTGAAAACTCATGATGACCGTCGAGATGACCGGATAGAGATAAAAACCTGCAAAAAGGACGACAAACGGCAAAACAAAAATATACGGCGCCATTTTTTGCGAATAAAACAAGCTTTTCATGCGCTCCATGTGGCTCACCTCCCGTACACAACTGGTGATGGACGATAAGATGCTGATGAAACTTACGTTTGGCGGATACCTGGCCCAACTCCTGCCGGATGAGCCAGGTCAAAGTACCCCGCTTATTCAACCATTCGGCTATCGTTGATTGCGCACTCGGCTATCGTTGATTGCGCACTCGGCTATTGTTGATTGCGCAATTCATCAGCCGCTTCTTGCAACGCTTCTGCAGGGGTTTGGCTCTGCTCTCGAAGGACATTGTGCAAAACGTTTGTTTCGATTAAATCCCTGGCTAAAGGCGTTTGAGGGGTGATGTTCAGCGGATGGATCTCATCCTTCAGATCAAGCATCATATCAAAGAATCCGTCGCCAAAATACTCCGTGAATCGGTTCTCTTCTCTTAACTCAGGCGCATCCCACACATCATGACGCGGGGGATCGAAACCAAGTATCGTCCAAATCTTAATGTTCGCTTCCTCGGTTAATTTCGCGTGTGCCAAAAATTCCTTAGCCAAGTCAATATGTTCTGATTGGTTCGTCACGGCAGTACCCGTACCCCCCATGCCGGCTGACCGGAATCCATCCGGCTCCCATCTCGGCATCGGTCGAATTTCAAAATGGCCGGATTGATCGGGCATATGTTCCACAAAACGACTTGCATACCAGGAAGGCATAATCAAGGACGCCGCCCCGCCGCCGTTCATGTAAGCAAAAAACTCCTCGGCATCATGCCTGCCTCCGGGTGCAATTTCGGCAATTTCATGTTCATAAACCATATCGTGAATGAATTGTAAAACTTCAATATTATCGTCATTATCCAAAATCACGTTGTGTTCGGCGTCAAAAAAATCGGATCCTTTCTGATTCAACATGGGGTAGAAACTCCAAAACCCAGTCGTGAAAACTGCCGTCATCGGTATGCCTGTTTTCTCTTTGACAACCTTGCCGACCTCGACGTAATCGTCCCAAGTCTCGATATCATCAGGGCTGACCCCGGCTTCTTCCATAATGCTGGTGTTATAAAAAGCCACGGTCGCACCGACATGTGTGGGGGCTCCATAATATTGACCATCAGCGGCATACACATCCAACCTGGATTGAACAAATTGATCCTGCACCGGTTCAATCATATCGTTCAACGGTTCAAGTTGAATCTCGCCTTGAAGAAAATTCGGAAAGCGATTAATCTCAATATCAACGATGTCGGGTGCGCCAACCCCCGATTGTAAGGCTAAAAGCAAGTTGTTATGCATTTCATCGTACGGAAACACTTCCAGTTGTACGTTCAACGGCCGATCAGGATTGGCTTCATTCCAACTTTTTACGGCCTCTTCATAAAACTCCACGTGCAAACCTTGAAAGGTCCAGAAAGTCAAATCAGTGGCATTTTCGTCATCAGAACCAACGCTTTCAACCTCATTCGCCTCAGAACCTGCTTCCTGCTCGCCGCCGCAGCCGGCCAGCACAAGACAAAGCAAAACGATAAACGCGCTGAACAATCTTCTGTGCATTTGAATCTCTCCTTTCCGGATTAAACTTGTTTCGTGTACATTTTACTCGTTTCGGACCACGTTTCCCCCGGGTCCAAAAAATACAAACCCCTTTTTGCCATAGGCGTGTTCACATTCGGTGCGTTGACCATATTTGTTTGCGGTTCCGGGCAGAAGAAACCGCCTTTGGCTTCATCATTCCAAATCATCCAATATTTGTATTGAAGTCCAACATCGTATACAAGGGTCACTCCTTCCCGCAAATCGGTTAACATCATGAAATTTCGATTTTGCTGAGGAGCTGACGTATAATGATCATCCATCGGTTTGAAAAAAGGAGATATGCCTGTCGTCTTCATCATCACCTCCTTCCTGCTCAAGGGCAGTGCTTTGCCGGTGGGCAGCATCCTTTTGGATAATTCCAAACGTTTGTCAATGGTGATGATGCATCGATAATCTTTGATCGAACTGTTTGGAGCGAAAGGAACGTGAATGGCTGTATGAAACCCTAACATACACGGCATTTGAATGGACCCGTTATTCTTAACGGTTGTTTTTTGGCACAAACCTTCCGCTGACAAGGAATACCTGATCGTGATTTGAAACGCGTGCGGAAAATAGGCGTAAATGTCATCTTCTGCATCGATCACATGAACCAGTTCGACAAACACTTCCGCAGCATTGTGTCCCATATGAACGACTTGCCAAGGACGATTGTACAGAAATCCGTGCAGATGATTCCCTGTGCGCGGTTCGTTGACCGGCAGCTGATAACATATTCCGTTTACCTTAAATTGACCGTCTTCATAACGGTTAGGCGGGAAAAGCACCGGTATGCCGTAGACCGTCGGTTGGGATTTAAAACGATCCATTTCTACCGAAGATGGTGAACGTATAAAACGATACGCTCTGCGCACATCATTGAAAGCGATTAAATTGCCGCCCCATTCAGGCAAAATCGTTGCCTCATAATCTCCAAAGCGCATTAACACTGCTTTTTCTCCGTTGTAGCTGCCTTCCTGGACGAATTGAGACAAAAGGCTTCACTCCGATGTCGGTATTTACAATTCCAGAATCATTTTGACGATCGACGGGTCCTTATCTTCCATGATTTTAAAAGCGCTCTCAATCTCGGAAAGAGCGAAGCGGTGGGTAATTAAATCCTTGGTTCGCAGTTTCCCGGATTCCATGAGTTGAATGACGTCAGCCCATACCCCCGGACTGGCCAGAGACCCATACATTTCCACATCATGGGTCACGATATGGTCAACATCGAGACAGGCCTTCCTTCCCCCGCATAAACCGAGTAAGACGACTCGGGACCCCGGCGCGGTCATTTGGGTGATGTTTTCGACCGCCTTCGTATGTCCTGTTGCTTCGATAATCGCATCGAACATGGCCCCATTGGTCATCTCGTTGGCACGCTCCACCAAATCTTCTGTAGATAGATCAATGACGGCGTCGCAGCCAAGGCTTAAACCCATTTCCAATCTGTTCTTGCGCATGTCGATTAATACGACTTTTTTCGCCCCGAAAGATTGGGCAATTTGGGCGGCCAACAAACCGATCGGACCCGCTCCCAGAACGGCAACCGTATCCGCCGGTGTCACTTTTAGCTTGTCAACCCCGCGGTAAGCCACGGCTGCCGGTTCAATGAGAGCGGCTTCTTCGTACGAAATTCCAGCACTAAACTTGTGTAAAGCATGTGCCGGATAGACCATGTATTCCGCACAAGCCCCATCTTTTCCCATCACGCCGTTTTCAACCCTGTGCGGACATAGATTATATTGGCCGTGCATACATTGTTGACACCTCCCGCAAGAAATGGTTGTTTCACCGACCACCCGATCTCCCACCGCCAATCCTTTCACCTCGCTGCCGGTGGCGACCACCTCACCTGACCATTCATGTCCGGGAATAATCGGATAGGAAGCCTGGCCTGTTTGATAGTAAACCATCTCCCCTTGATAAATTTCTAAATCTGTGGCACATACCCCTACGTAATGGACTTTTATCAACACTTCATCCGCCCCATATTGGGGCCGCTCCACCTGACCAACATTCACTTGACGTGGACTCATGACTCGAAGCGCTTTCATTGTTGCAGACATTGGTATTGGTTTCCCTCTCTTTCTTAAGCTTTCATTTTTTTCCTTTTATTTTTTGGGTGGAATGTCTCACGACCAATTCAGGTGCATAGACAATCGGCTCGACATCGTTCAGCTTCAATTTTCCTTCGATCGCTTCGACGATCAATTTCGCAGCATCCCGTCCCATTGCGGACTGGGGATGTTTGATGGACGTGAGCTTCACCTCCGAAGCTGCGGCCAAATAGGAATCATCATAGCCGACAATCGATATATCCTCGGGCACTTTAAGATTTAGGTCCCGAATCACGTCCAAAATGGATAGAGCTATTTCATCGTTATAGCAAAATATCGCGGTCGGAGCAGCATCTGAAGTCAATCGCCTTCTGACTTCCGCTTTGGGCCGCTCAAATTTTAATTCTGTGTCATACGTGATCACCCGATTGGGAACGATAGGCACATGATGTTTTCTGAGCGCATTGATATAGCCTTTCATGCGCTTAACACCTTGAAAATCATCCGTTTTAAAAATGCCCAGGATGTTTTCATGACCAAGTTGGATCAAATGTTCCGTTGCGAGATACCCCCCTTTCTCATCATTCATCGTCATACTGGGAGGATTGAGCTGATCGTAATAAGCGTTGATCATGACATAAGGAATGTTTTGATGTTCCAAGCTGAGATAATAATGGAGGTTTGGATTGGACATGGCGCTTTTGGTCGGTTCCACGATCAATCCGGATACATTCTGGGTGAGAATATTTTCAAGACATTTTTTTTCACTCTCCAAATTGTTATTCGTGCTCGCCAAGTAAACACTGTATCCTTTAGCGCTTAAATAAGATTCCGCACCGCGAATAATGGAAGGAAAAATATAGTCGGAAATGTAAGTGGTCAATATGGCCACTGATTTCTCTCTGTTTTGGGAAACTTTATCGCGAGGTGCACAAAACGTTCCCACCCCTTGCTCCGTGTATAACCACCCTTCATGGACGAGAGCGCCGATTGCTTGCCGGATGGTGTGCCTGCTCACCCCAAACTGTTTCATCAGCTCATTTTCGGAACTGATTTTCTCATGGGGCAGAATTTGTCCTTCCAATATCCACGATTTGATCTCCTGCTTGATCAAGTTGTACTTTGTCTCCATATATGTTCAGGTCACCTCATCCATTGTTTGACTTGTCGTGTACCGTATCCGATAAGATAAAAACAGATAAGCACAAGTGGACATGTTGTTGATGATCCGGTTGTACGCACAAGTGCAATGTTTTTACCAAATATATTCCGGCCCTGGTCCGTTTAGTACATTAGTTTTTTGAATAGACATGCGCTTTGTCCTTTTTAAATTGAAACTTTTCAATGACAAAAAAAATCAACCTTTCTTTTCAGAAACAGATTTATTCTGAAAAAGGTTGATAAAAGATGAAAATCAATCAGAAACGCGCCCGATTAGCCTATTCTATCCAATTTTCAATAGACCCTATCCTCATTCTACCGGATCCGTTCTTCCGTCTGCACATCGAAAAAGTGAACTTTATCCATATCCAAGGCCAGCTTGACCGTCTCACCGTTTTGAATGTTCGTGTTGGCGTCCACGCGGGCGATCAAGTCGTTGTCGGCAATCTTACTGTACAGAAAAGTTTCCGAGCCCATCAATTCGGCCACATCGATATAAGCATCGATGACCGAGCCGGGGGAAGCTTCGATCAACGCGGCTTCGTTCGTAATATGCTCCGGACGAATGCCCATGATCAATTCTTTTCCTTCATAGTCTTTCAATCGTTTCAGTTGACTTTCAGGAACGGTTAACGTCTGCTCCCCGATCTGAAACCGGCCGTTTTGCAACGTTCCGGTCATAAAGTTCATCGCCGGGGAGCCGATAAATCCGCCGACAAACACATTGTTCGGTTCATTGTACACCTCTTTCGGCGCTCCCACTTGTTGAATGACACCGTCTTTCATGACAACGATGCGGCTGGCCATCGTCATCGCTTCAGTCTGGTCGTGCGTGACATAAATGACCGTCGTTTGCAATCGCTGGTGCAATTTCGTAATTTCGGCTCGCATTTGCACGCGAAGTTTGGCGTCCAAATTGGAGAGCGGCTCATCCATCAAAAACACTTGCGGCTCACGAACAATCGCCCGCCCCAAAGCCACGCGTTGCCGCTGGCCCCCGGAAAGCTCCTTCGGCTTGCGGTCCAGCAAGTTCTCAATGCCCAATATTTTGGCTGCCTCATGCACCCTCTCTTTAATTTCCTGTTTTTTGAATTTTCTTAATTTCAAGCCGAAGGCCATGTTGTCAAAGACGTTCATATGTGGATACAGCGCATAGTTTTGAAAAACCATGGCAATATCCCGATCTTTCGGGGCGACGTCGTTGACCAGTCTGTCCCCGATGTAAAGCTCGCCTTCAGAAATTTCCTCCAAACCGGCCACCATGCGCAATGTCGTTGATTTACCGCAACCGGATGGGCCGACCAGGACAATGAATTCTTTGTCTTCAATCTCCAAATTGAAATCTTTTACCGCCGTCACCTCGTCACTGTAATGCTTATAAATGTGTTTTAAAGTAATGGCTGCCAAATGGATCCCTCCTGTTTTTTAATCTGTTTGTCAGCTGTGTGCGCATGTTTGATCTACGTAAAATGTTCGTCCTGGTTTGATTGTATCTCATTTTTAGGGAGCACTCCATTAGGCGACATGCCAGAAAAATGCGTTCATTTTTTGGGTACGATGCCCAAGGCGTGAAGGGCTAAATGCACCTTGACCGCATCTTCGAAGCGACGGACGTCCAGACCTGTTTTTTCAATCCATTTCTCCAAACGGTATTGCATGCTGTTGCGATGAATGTAGAGGGCATTCGCTGTTTCTGTCACGTTTAAGTTATGTTGCAAAAACGTCTGTACCGTACGCAGCATTTCGTGATCTTCCTTGACCGGACCGAGCAGTTTGTCCACCAATCGTTGCAACGTCTCTTTGGAACAGGCGTCCAAAATGATCCGCTCGATCAGATCCTCATAATGGACGACATGCCGGTCCGGCAGATAACGTTTGGCCAGCTTGAGGAAATCCAGTTCCAAACGGACGTGTGCCCGAATGTCCCGGGGCATCGGATAGGCCTCCCCCATATAAAAGAGCACGTCTGTCAGCCATTCGGCAGTGATCGTGTCCGCCAAACCTTGCAAAAGATGGTCCAGCTCCGGCACAAGATGGTCGTAGTCCGGAATAATCCAGACGAATGTTCTTGCTTCTAACGGAAGAAAAACACTGTCCTGTTCAAGCGCGTTTTCAATCATTGTCTTCAACGCAGGGAACCATGCTCCGTGCTCATCATCAGCCAACCTATCCACGTACAAGTAGACGTGACCGAAGCGGACATCCTTCCCGTATCCGAACGTTGCCCACTGATCGAGCCAAGCGTCAGGCGCTTCCTGCAAACATAATTGCCAAAGTCGTTCCTCCCCGTCCTGCCCGGCAAGCATGAACGTCTGCTGATACTGAACAAGCGTTTCAATTAATTGTCGGGCGGGTCCCTGTATGAGCGCAGCGGGAATGCCGATCGATCCGATCGTTTCGAGGCCCTCTTTCACAGGAAAAAACAGATGGGTGGCAGAAGCAGGTGAACCGTCGGCTTCAATCACCAACTGATCCGCTCCGAAAATCTCGACCAATGTCCGATATAACCATGACTTTTTCAAATCTGACACAAACTTTCATCCTCAATACACTTTTTGCCCACATTATAACATTTTTATCAACCCCAAAAGAATGAACAGGATGCTAGGCACATAGGGCAGCATTTGAACGACACGCCAATTGGACCACTTTCGTTCTCCGAAGACGATGCCCCCAACAAGTCCTCCGGTCAATAACAAGGACGTGATGATGGCCAGGGCGAACGTACGGTCATAAACATAGCCAGAGCGGTAGGCCAAGATCAGCACATCGAGAAGCAGAACCGAGACGAACAGAAGCAGATCACGCTGTCCCGGGTAAACCGGTCGGATAACGGCGATAAGTACCCCCAGGGTGATCATGCCCAAGCCGACCAACACTTCCAGCACGTTGACGGGCAAAAACTCGCCCATCATTCCCCCCGTAAAAGAAAAGAAAAGAAAAACGATGAAAGCAAGCAGGATGATCACCGCCACGTGATACCAAACAATGACCACTTTACGTGCTGAAAAACCAAATCCGACCGATGCCGCGGTCAATGTGGTCAATAGAAACAGAACCACCCATTTGATCATCTCCACGGCGCACTCCCCCCTCAGTACCATCCTATGTCCGCTTTGTCTTATTCATGTGTTTTGGGTTCTGCTCCGTGACTCGGGTCCTCTGTTTTGCTACAATAAGGAAAATATTTGAAGCCAATGAGATGCATCCGAAAGGTGAAAAGCCATGATCGTTCTGCAAAACGTCCACAAAACTTTTCCAGGTGAAAAACAGCCTTTATTTGAAAATCTGAACGCTTCTTTGCATGAAGGGAGTTTTACCGGCCTGATCGGGCCTTCAGGTTCCGGAAAAAGCACTTTGTTAAGAATCATCAATCGGCTGGAAGGCATTGACCGGGGAAACATATCTTTCAGAGGCCAAAACATCCGCGAATATCCGGTTCAAACACTGCGCCGGCAAATTGGCTTTGTTTTTCAACAAGCGATCATGTTGGCAGGCACAGTCAGAGATAACCTGCTGCTTGGACCTCGCTTACATAAACAGTCCGTCACAGAGGAAATTTGTGTACAGGCCTTGCAAGATGTCGACTTAGATCCCGGATTGCTGGATCACGATGCTTCCGAGTTGTCCGGAGGACAGCAGCAACGCCTTTCATTGCTGCGCACGCTGTTATTAAAACCAAAAGTATTGCTGCTTGATGAACCGACATCCGCCCTTGATGAACACAGCAAACGAACGGTCGAACAATATGTACGCCGATTAAATCGTGAACAAAAGCTGACCGTACTGTGGATCACCCATGATCTGGAACAATTGAAACGAATCATGGACGATTACTGGTTCCTGGCCAACGGTCAGCTTGTCGAACAGGGAAGCGTAGAGCAATTGTTCACCGAGCCCAAACAGCGTCTGACACGCGAGTTTGTGGGGCAGGAGGGGACACATTAACATGTCTATTTTGGCGCTATGGTTGACGCTATTATTTGTACTCGTTACCATGCTGTTATCTTTATGGCAAAAACTGAGGCTGGAGAAAGACATTTTGATCGCTGCCATGCGGACGGCGGTTCAATTGCTGGCCATCGGCTATATCCTACAGTTTATATTCGATCAGGAACACATGTTGTTCATCATCCTGATTTTGGTGGTCATGATTACAGTGGCGGCCTGGAACGCCGCATCCCGGGGAAAAGAACTGCGGGGCTTGTTCTGGCGTGTTCTGAGCACGATTGCTTTGACCCAGGGATTTACAATCAGTTTCATGCTTCTTTTGGGTGTGATCGAACCGACGGCCCAATATATTATCCCTATCAGCGGCATGATTACCGGAAATGCCATGGTTGTCAGCGGATTGTTAATCAACCAGATGAAACGAAGCATCTACCACGCCATCCCGGAAATTGAACTGCTGCTTTCATTGGGCGCGTCCAATCGCCAAGCCGTTCACAACGTATTGAAAAACGCGGTCAAATCAAGCATGATTCCGACCATCGATGCCATGAGGACGGTCGGCCTCGTTCAACTGCCTGGCATGATGACCGGAATGATTATTGCCGGAGCCAGTCCGGTTGAAGCCGTCCGCTACCAGATACTGATCATGTTCTCCTTTTCGTCATCCGCAGCCCTGACGAGTATTTTGCTGGGAATGTTCATTTATCCGATGTGGTTTACGAAGGAAGGGCAAGTGCAACGCATTAAAGTGGAATGATGCCCATTCTCAGGAACGTTTGACTGATTTGGCGATACGGTATATTTTCCATAGGGGATAGCAGACGACCGCTACCAGCACAGCGACGATGATCAGCGGCGCAACACCCAATCCGTTTTGGTTGCCAAGTGCGGTTTGAATCGATCCATGAATCATGTAGGCAAAAAGAAAACTGATCAGCACATTGAGCGTGGCCATCATTCGTGCCAGCGTCTGACGAATCGCTTCCACTTGTTCGATCGTCAATTCGTCTTTTTTGACGGAAGGGATGTTGATGAAATGACTGAGCTCTCTCGGGTCATCCGGGGCGATAAACAAAAAATAGTTAAACACCCAACTTTGAGTCAGAATGAAAAAATGGATGACAAGTAAGGCCAGCAGCATCCCTTTTCCTCCCCAGGCGTCCGGGTCACCGGCCTCGTTGAAATGTCTCGGAATTTCCTCAGGAAGATGACCGAATGTGAAGACGACGTACACGATCATGAAAAGCAGCAGAGAAAATGAAACCAGATCGATGACTGGAGGATAATACCGTCCGATTTTTTTCCACATGGATGTCACCCCCAAACAACTTCACGCACCCAACGAAGCGAGCGCGATTTGTCCACAAAACGCAAAACCGGAAAACCCGCATCACCATCTATGCCCACTTCTTCATCAATCAAGGCACACGCTGCTGATCTGTTAATGATCCGTCATCCGCCGCGAATACATCGATTTACCATCAATCAATACCCGGCGCGGATAAGCGATTTCAATGTCATCGTCCTGGAACGTTTCGATGATAGCCAGGCGCATTTGCCGCTCTATGAACCAGTATTGTTCCGGTACGGACAGGGCCATGATCGTAAATTGAACGCCGCCGTTCTCAATATCCGTAATGCCAAAAACACTCGGTTTTTCAATTAAATCCCGGGCGTATTTTTCACCGATAGACTGACAAACATCCTCCAGCTTTTGGAAAACGGTCTGCATATTTTCTTCGTACGGCACACGGATATCCACCAGCGGACGCATCACTTTGCGGTTATAATTGGTAATCTGGGTGATTTCCCCGTTGGCAATATGGTGCAGTCTGCCGTTCCACTCTCGAATTTTGCTGATTCTTAAACCCATTTCCTCTACCGTACCTTCGAAAGCGTTATTGATGCGCACATAATCACCGACGGCAAACTGGTTTTCGAAGATAATGAAAAAACCGGAGATGATGTCCCGAATTAAATTTTGTGCGCCGAAACCGATCGCCAAGCCAGCCACCCCTGCCCCAGCCAGGACAGGCATCGGATCAAAACCGACATTTTTCAAAATGGTGAGACCGGCAATAAAATAAACGGCATAACGCATCACGGATTTCAACAGCTTGCTCAACGTGTCCTGTTTTTGTCCCGGAAGCTTGCGCATGGCAAATCCAGTGTCAATGATCCGGTTGGACACTTTCAGGATGATATAAGATACGATGATAATGAAGAGCACTTTCAATGCCGCAGAGCCCATCCCCAAAAACGTTTCAGGACTGAACAGATCTTGGAAATAAGCTTCCCACTGCTGCCATAGGTTTGCACTTTCTTCGACCATACACGCCATTCCTTTCTTTATGGATTTTATGAATCTATGCTTTACAAAATAAGCCATACATAACTTTCGGCCCGATGGTTCAAACTATGAACAGCCATCTTTTGCCAATTGATGACCGAAGGGAGCATGAACATTGTTCAAAAGAGGAGCGATGTTGACACTGATCACTGTTCTGCTCGGTTTTTCCGGTGCTCACATTCAGTTTTTGGACAAAAAAAGCGATGTCACCGTCCGGCACGATGATGAAAAAACATATGAGATCCAGATTGAAACCCATTCGGAAACGACCATACCCGCCCCTTTGCGCTGGGATACGACGCTTGTCTTTGCCAATGGGCGCCTGGTCAAACCTTTTTCAACGAAAGAACAAAACAGCGCCTACGTCAGGCAAACGTTATCCTTTTCTGAGGAGGAATCGGCGCGTTATGACATTATGACTTGGCATCAGGCCCAAATGAACGATAATGACGGCACGCCCATAGAACAGCATGCCATGAGCAGGGATCAGGTCTATATTTTGAGTTCTTCCCTCGCATCAGACGCAGTCTTTCGTCAACCGGTCACCAATACGCAAACGTTATGGAAAAACATTTTGGACCGGGACATTGAGCGTCAATGGACAGCTTTAACGGACTTTTTCCAGCTTGATGAAAAAAAATTTGAATTCATTCCCCTCTATGATCTCCCCGACTATGAAGAAATGCCCCTGCCTCCCTTCACCGAGAAAGAAAAGAAAAAAGTGATCAGCCTGATTTGGGCTCAAATATATGAAAAATATATTTTGGGAAAAGTGGATGAGAGAGAAAAAGCGCTTGATCCGCATGAAAGCCTGATGCCTCTCATTGCTGTTGCCCAAGACGGATCCCATTTTCGTATTCTCTTTCGAACGAGAGGGGGAAAAGCGCTGCAAATCATTCAGCCTCTCCTTGATGAGTAACAATTTTTCGTGTAATTCATTCAGCATCTTCTTAATCAGTAACAATTTTTTCGTGTAATTCATTCAGTCTCTCATCTCGAATGCCGACTTCCTCGGCTCGAGCCAAGACTTCAAGCGCTTCGGCTTCCATCCCTTCTTCCCAATAAACGAGGGCAAGATTATAGTAAGCTTCCATCATCTGCGGGTTGCGGGCAATCGTTTCCTGTAAATTCTTTCGTCCTTGTTCAAATTTTTCTTGCTGCAGCTGAGCATAAGCAAGCTGAAAATATAATTCAGCCCGATCCCCCCCTTTATCGATGGCCAGCTCCAATGTTTCTTCAGCCCGGGCATACTGTTCGGTATGGACATACAATGAACCGAGTTGCCCATAAACGTCGGGATGATCCATACCAGAATCAATCGCCTCTTGCAAATACGTTTGTGCTTCCTCGTAATCCTCATTTTCCATGGCAAGTTCCGCTTGAACAAGATATGTTTCCGGCGAGTGTAAGGCTTGTTGAGAACCGATCAACAGTAAAACGGGTATGCTGGCCACAGAGATTAGAAAAGCGAGCGCACGTTCTCTGAAATGCCTTTTTCCGGGCAAATTCAACATGGCTGAAGCGAGAAATCCTCCCGCTAATCCCCCGATATGACCAAAATTATCGATCATGGGGACTGCAAACCCCATGCCAAGGTTTAGAATAACGATAAAAATGATGTCCGTCCCCATCGTTCGGAAAAATAAGTTCCGGTTTTTCAAGCCAAAATACAACAGCGCGCCAAAACAACCGAATATCGCTCCCGACGCCCCGGCGGCCAAGTTGGGGGTAAACGCAAAACTGGCTAATGTTCCGGTAAAACCGGCAAAAAGGTACATGAACAAAAAGCGCAACGAGCCGTATATTCGTTCAACCGCTCCCCCGAGAAAATAAAGCGCCAGGCTGTTAAAGGCCAGGTGTAACCAACCGATATGCAAAAACATGGGCGTGAGCAACCGCCAGTATTCACCTTCAACAATGGCCGGATTCCACTTCGCCCCAAAGCGGATCAAAGTGGTGGGCTCGGTACTGGAACCGACCGTTTCCAACACATAAAACATGACCATATTGATGATCAGGAAGGTAAACGTGAAGTATGGTTTCCCGTAATGAAAAATGCGTTGAAACGCTTCTTGCTTTTTCTTTTTTTCCTTTTTGAAGGTTAGTTTCGTTTCCTCCAGTGTGAATGCGGTCATGTACCGGACGATTTCCTGTTCGATCTCCTGCGTATTGACGTTCAACTGACTGATGTCGAAATGGTCCACTTCAATGCCCGAGCCGTACACAGCTTGGGTGACAATTACGCCGTGATGGCGGAGCTTGCTTTTGTGATCGTCCACCTCGTTCAATTCTTCTAAATACCGTTTAATCGTCTCATCATAAAAGCTGGAAAAAACGTACAGGTTATCTACGGTGAGTGTGCGGGCTTTCAGTTGTCTGCGGAACAAGGGAAGATGATCGGCAAATTGGCGCATATCTCTGGCAACCATCGAGGGCCAGGCACCGTCAACGGCCTGCAGACGCACCAACTGATAATCCCGTCCTTCATTGCGCACGAGCCAACACTGATCCAACACCTGCCCGTCCGGTCCGGTGAAAATCTGTTGACCAGCCGTCAGAGGGTTATCGATCCAATCAAAGTCATAGTCCCTGACCAGGATTAATGCCAGAGACCATAACCAGTGATCTCTCAGCTGTTCATCCACTCCTAACCCCTACCTTCGTAGCGTGACTGCAGGCTTTAGCCCGCTAGCACGACTTGTGCTCTGTGAGTGCATAGCACGACTATGAGCTTTAGCTCATTAGCGTGACTTGTGCTCTGTGAGTGCATAGCACGACTATGAGCTTTAGCTCATTAGCGTGACTTGTGCTCCACGTTCTATTTTTCCAGCACCTCTTGCAAATAAGAAAGCACTTGTGTTAAATGAAACAGTTCAGCCAACGGTTCATGATCAGTGGTGCGCGAGCCGTAGCGGGTATTTAAAAAAATAGCGTCCCAGCCCGCTTCAAGGGCCCCAACGATATCATGCTCCCATGAATCCCCGATAAACAGCGCTTCATGAGGAGCCACCTTCCCCAACACTTTTTTAAACAAAGCCGGATCCGGTTTTTTCAGTCCGACCTGTTCGGAAATGTACACATTTTTTTCCGGGATCAAATTTTTCAATTTCAATTTGGCAAATTTGGCTTTTTGCACGTCTGTTTTTCCATTGGTGATGATACCTGTTTCAATCTTTTTCCCGCGCAAAAATTCCAGCAGTGAATATAGCCCCGGATAAGGTTTCACATAGTGTACCGCTTGACGGTAATATTTATCATGAAAGCGGTCCGCTTCTTCGACATGTGAGGGCAGCCCAAAATGTTTCATCGTTTCCAAATATCTTTTGCGTCTGTATTCCTGCTGAGTCAATTCTTTTTTTTCATAAGCCGGCCAGAAAAAATCGCTGTAAAATTTAAATACGTCAAACCAATCTTCGAGAGGAATGTAAGGAAATTCAACCCCCTGAGCAATCCATTCATCGACAACATCCTGATAACAGTCTTGTATCGCTTTTTCAAACGCATATTCATAACTAAACAATGTGTTATCCAGATCAAAATAAACCTTCTGCCACATCAAAAGAACCTGCCCCTTCATATGACAACTACGGTCATTATACCAACTTCAGGAAAGAAGAACAAAGCATGGCGGCAAACGGCAATACATAAAAAACCAACGCTAAAAGCGAAAACGGCACAAAAAAACCTACTTCCCCAAAGAAAGTAGGCTTTTCAAAATCTGATCAGCCGTTTTGATCACAAAGAAAACGGCCGATTCTGTTAAGAACCAACCGCCTGAGACAATTTCGCCTGCCTCGGTTGATGTTTTTTCACAATACCTTCATATTCTTCTTTATTAAAGCCGACGATCAATTGTTCGGGACTTAACAACAGCGGTCTGCGCAAAATGCCGGGATGTTTTTGAACCAAGTTCACCCATTCCGTCAAGGACAGTTCGTCGATGTTCACATCAAGCGACTTGACTTCCTGGCTTCTTTTGGACATGATTTCCGTTGTGCCGTTCGTTGTATAAGATAATATATGCAAAATCTCTTCCTTAGACAGCGGTTCGGTATTCATATTATGTTCTTTAAAGGGAATGTGGTGTTTCTTCAACATATCGCGAGCTTTACGACAAGATGTACAACTGGAAAAAGTGTACAATTGGATCAACAGCTCCACCTTCTTTATTATGGTCATTGATTCTTAATTGATATCAATTATCATTTTAGCATATTTCGCATTTGTAAAAAAGTGTTCATTGAAAAATTTTCAACATTGTCATCAGGCACCTATATATTTGGCATAAACCGACTTAGCCTGAACGACATCTTCCGTCCCTTGAACCAACACTCTTCCGTCGGGGAAAATGACCAAATTTAAATCGTCCACGCGAAAGCGCAATAAAAAAGGTGTTTGCTCCACTTCGCCAACATTTTCCAGTTTCCGTTTCCACTCGTCCAGGTCCCATTTTCTGTTTTGGCGGGCGGTTATTTGAACGGTCTCCCGACCGCAAAGTGTCGTCACATCGTTATCTGCGGCATATAAAGCGGGATATTCTTGGCGCTGACAGGTGGGGCACTGCTCGTTCGGAGTACTCCATTTGATTTCCTGATGGTATCCCCGCCATAAATCAATGGAAAGAAGGGAGCGGCGAACCGCTGCTTTGTTTCCAACCAACCATTTGATCGCCTCGGTCGCTTCATAAGAAGCCACCACATCCACCACCGGGGCAATCACTCCGGCCGTATCGCACGTTTCACCCCTGCCGGCACTTTCCTCAATTAAACAGCGCAAACAGGGCGTTTCCCCGGGAATAAAAGTGGCCTGCATCCCTCTGGAGCTGACGACCCCGCCGTAAATGTAAGGAATGCCTTTTTTAAAAGCGATATCATTCATTAAAAAACGGGTTTGAAAATTATCTGTTCCGTCCAAAATCAAATCCATGCCCTCGGCATACTGTTCGATCGTTGACGGGTTGACATCTCCGACAATGCCTTCAAGCTCAACCTCCGAATTAATCTTTTTCAATTTTCGTTCGGCGGCCACCGCTTTCGGTACACTTTCCACGGCATCCTGTTCTTCAAACAGCATTTGACGCTGCAGATTGCTCATCTCTACGAAATCACGGTCAACAAAACGAACAAAGCCGACCCCGGCTCGGACCATATGATTGGCAATGACCGTCCCTAAGGCGCCCATCCCGACAATGAGAATTTTGCTTCTGGACAACCTTTTTTGTCCCACTTCTCCAATCGGGGAGAAGAGGAGCTGTCTGGAATATCTCTCCTGAAATGGCTTTGCTGCACTCATGAATTACCCCCCGCTCACCGGTGGAATGATCGCCACTTGGTCATTTTCATGCAGTTTAGTCCCGTCGTCGGCAAATTCTTCATTGACAGACACCATGACGTTGGCTAACGATTCGGACGCTTGCGGATATTTTTCCAGTAAATGATGTTTTAATTGGCCGACGGTCCATCCTCGATCATCCAGTTCAATAAAATCCTGACCGATTTGTTCCTTCACTCCGGCAAAAAACAACACCTTGATCATGACTGCCTCCCCCTATTTTGCGAAATGTTCGTTTTAACGCCGCCTTAACGCCGCCCTGACTCAGCCGATCCATCACTTCGGCCAAATTTATGTCATGGCGATCATTCAAGGCCTTCGGGTTTTCCCGTCGGATAAGCCACCGTTTCCTTCTGATTCCCGATCCACGCTTCTCCGTCCTCCCAAAATTCCTTTTTCCAGATCGGAACGATGTCTTTAATGCGTTCGATGGCATAGCGGGACGCTTCATATGCGTCCGCCCTGTGCGGCGTGGAGACGGCGATGGCCACCGCGATATCACTAATTGCCAAACGGCCAATCCGATGGAAGATGGCCACCCTGCTGTTCGGCCAGCGTTCACCAATTTCCTGGCCGATTTGCTGGAGCTTTTTCTCGGCCATCGACACATAAGCTTCATATTCCAAATACAATGTTTTGCGGCCTCTCGTCAATTCACGGACCGTACCGATAAACGTGTTAATCGCCCCCGCATGGGGATGAACGACACGAGAGATGACTTCTTCAACAGAAATCGGTTCAGTGACAATCCGGAAATGTTCAGCCTGGATGGGCACCTGCTGATTGGACATGACCCTTCTCCCTCCCTCCGAAAGATTCAGCGTTCAACATTTGCTGGCAGGATACTTTGCTGAATCCACTTATCCAGCCAGATGACATCCATTTCCGTCCCTTTCGAAAATCCCTGATCTCCTCCGGGAACAACCAGCAAACCGTTGGCCTGTATCAAGGCGGAAACGACACCTGATTTATCCAGACCGACGGTGCTGGCCACGACTTGTGATCCCCGGATGCTCAGTTTGGCCCGCATAAAGCGTGTGAAGCGGTTGGACGTAGGAATATCGTGTGCCAATATCGCTTTCGTTCGCGGTAAATGATAATCGGCGCCCAGCGCTGATTGCAATACGGGGCGGGCGAAAAATTCGAATCCGATAAAGCATGCGGCAGGATTACCGGACAAACCAAAGATCCATTTTCCATCCTTGTGTGCCACGGTCGTCACACTCCCGGGCCGCATGGCGACCTTGTTAAAGAGCACTTGCATTCCCAATTCGTCTAACAGCTTTTGAACAAAGTCGTAATCTCCTACAGAGGCGCCGCCCGTGGTTATCAGATAGTCCACTTCTTCGAGCGCTTGCAGAACCGATCCGTAACATAAGTCAAAATCATCTTTGAGAATCCCATAGTAACGGGGAACGGCACCCAGCTGCTCAATTTGAGATTCCAGCATGTATGAATTACTGTTGCGTATTTTTCCTGGTTGTAAGGGAGCATCCACCGGAAGCAACTCCGAACCGGTGGCAAAAATGCCGACAACCGGCTTCCGATAGACCCGAACCCGGGCGTATCCAAAAGTGGCCAGCATGGCCTGCTCCCCTGCCCCGATCCGTCTGCCCTTCTCCGCCAGAACGGTTCCTTCGGGCGTATCTTCCCCTTGTTTGGAAATGTATTGGCCTGCCTGTACCGGTTTGTCCAGACGGATGTAATCCGCTCCGTTCTGTTTGATCTCCTCAACGTCTTCGAGCATGACAACAGCATCGGCTCCCAGGGGGATGGCTGCACCGGTCATGATTCGAACCGCCTGCCCACGAGCCAGCGTTTGCTGCGCCTCATACCCCGCCGGCACCGCTTCAATGACTTTCAAAACCGTCGTATCATTTGAACCATGTCTGCGCGTGTCTTCGGCACGGATAGCAAAACCGTCATACATGGAACGGTCAAACATGGGAATCGGATGGTCGGCCACGAGCTTCTCAGCCAAATAACGCCCCCGGGCTTCCTGCAGGGGAACCACTTCCGTTTTTCCCGCGGGCACATGTTCCATCACTTTTTGTACGGCTTCCGCGACTGAAATGGGTGTTCGTGGTGTAAGCATATCGGCTACGCTCCTTCAGCTGTATAATATCATTATAAGGAAAAAAGGTGAGTAAGTCTAAAAAAATCAGTATAATCTCATAGGCGCAAATGATAACATTGAATAAGCAAATGATAACATTGAATAAGAAAGAATCAGTTAGGACAAATGAGTCAGAAAGCAAGGAAAACCCAGCACAAAAATAACCTCTTCTGTTCGTTTTTCACGATACCAAAAGAGGTTCTCAAAGTAAGCCAATCCCGCTGGTCAAGACACATTAACCACACATCTTATAAATTACTTTTCTTTTTTGTTGCCCAATAACTCCCTACCTGATATACCCGGCTTTGTCATTTCATACGGATCTAGAATCTGATTTAATTCTTCTTCAGATAGTATGTCATATAATAGGCACAATTCACGAACAGACTTACCGCTCTGAACACATTCTTTGGCTATTCTTGCCGCAGTCTCATAACCGATATGCGGGTTAATCGCTGTTATAACCCCCACACTTTGCTCAACATATTCTTGACAACGTTTTTCGTTTGCCTGAATGCCGTGAATGCAGTTCTTAGTAAAGACCTCGAACGCATTCTTCATGATTTCAATGGATTGCAGGAGATTATAAACGAGAACAGGTTCCATCACATTCAATTCCAATTGCCCGGCTTCTGATGCCGCACAAATGGTGTGGTCATTGCCCATTACTTGGAAAGCCACCTGATTGATCATCTCACACATAACCGGATTGACTTTTCCGGGCATGATCGATGAGCCGGGCTGCATGGGGGGTAATAAAATTTCGTTTAATCCGTTTTGTGGACCGGAAGCTAACAAACGTAAATCGTTCGCTATTTTAGACATATTGAGCATACAAATCTTTAAAGTTGAAGAGACTTCGGTATACGCATCCGTGTTCTGAGTGGCATCGACCAAATCACTCGCCATGCTCAAGGATAAACCACTGATTTCAGAAAGGAGCTCCACCATCTTGGTCGCATACCTCGGATCCGCGTTCAATCCTGTCCCGATGGCCGTAGCGCCGATATTCACTACATATAAATGATCGCAAGATTGCCTTATACGAGCAATATCCCTTGAAATGACACGTGAATATGCTGCAAATTCTTGGCCTAAACGAATGGGGACAGCGTCCTGCAAGTGAGTTCTCCCCATTTTTAAAACAGAGTCAAATTCTTCTGCCTTGCTTTTAAAAGCTTGATGCATCGTCCCCATCACGGCTAACAACTGCTGAATCAAGCGTATAGTGGCTATGCGCACAGCTGTTGGAAAAACATCATTCGTCGATTGAGACATATTGACATGGGTATTTGGACTCAACTGAAAGTAGTCCCCTTTTTCCTTACCCATGATTTCTAATGCTCGATTAGCGATGATTTCATTGATATTCATATTAAATGATGTCCCCGCACCGCCCTGAATCGGATCAACAATGACCTGATCATGTAATTTCCCGTCAATCATTTCTTGCGCTGCCATGCTGATAGGCTTCCCCAGATCAGGGTGTAGATAACCCAATTCCATATTGACCAGAGCGGCACATTTTTTGATCATGGCCAGCGCAATAATTAATTCGCGATGAATTTTGTCACCGGTAATAGGGAAATTTTGGGCTGCACGTAGGGCTTGAATGCCGTAATAGGCATTTGCTGGTACTTCTCGTTGGCCTAAAGCGTCTTTTTCTATCCTGAAGCTTACATTTCCTCCCATGATTTACACCCTTATCAAAATGATTTCGGCTAGCAAACTTTTCCTACAGATCCTTCCAACTGAATATCGGTGCCAAAGGGCTCACTTAATTTTTTTAAACGCTCGAGAATAGATATATTTTTAGATAGAGAGGGCCATCCGCGCCTATATCGTGGTAAACCGTAACCCAGTTCAATGGGATAAAGAGTGATTTCTGTTAATGCCCCGTTTTCCATTTTCCACATGGGAATCATAGATTCCCACACATGACGATTCACGCCCAAACCCTTCGTGTTAAAATCACTTCTGGCATCTAAAGCATCGGCCACATTATGCCGATGCTCCAAATGATACTTTTCATAAAAATCTGCCGGTAAATGGGAAACGGAATCATTTTGAAAAATAAAATTTCCTAGACTATAGAAGATAGGACGTTGCTTATAAATTTCAATGCCCCTTAAAATATGTGGACCATGACCGATCACCGCATGGGCTCCCCGATCAATGCAGTATCGGCTAAACTCAACTAAGAAATCAGCAGGTTGACTCTTATCTTCACCTTTCATTTCATGTGAATGGATACTGACGATGACATAATCCGCCTGTCGTTTTCCTTCTGCAATGGCTGCCCCTATTCGTTTCAAATCTCTCTCTTGTGGAGTCGTCACCTTTCCTTCCGGGTCACCGGCTTTAAACCGATAATTCCCAAATTGAAAGATGTCTTTGTCCGTCTCTACTTCAAACCCTTCCTTGACGGCTAAATGATGCTCTGCATTGATATCAATATCTTGAGCGATTGCCTTTAATTGATTTAACCTTTCTTCGTTAATAATATAGGTGGTGTCATAGCGAAGAGGATTGATCCCCGGTCTCCCACTCATGTCTCGGCGTTGTTCCCCCGCGACCCAGCATTCATGAAAAGTGGACGTTGCTGCAATCAGTGCGACCCTTCCAGAGCGGGTCTCCACATATTTAGGGGAAGCAGCTTCAGCCAAGTTCAGACCTGCTCCAGCATGAACAATCCCGTACTTTTCAAGATATTTTTTCGTTGCTTCCAACCCGCCATAGGAATAATCCAGCGTGTGATTGGTCGCCCAATTCATCAAATTGAACCCGTAAGATTTAAGATCACCCAGCACTTCCGGTTGTGCAACGGCCCAAGTGCCTCCACTCACGGCAGACGGGTACCCTTCAAAATAATGTGTGGTCACTTCCAAGTTAGTAAATTTGACTTCTGCTTGACGAATTAAAGCAGCAACTTGCCTAAAAGACGAATCTTCTGTCGATGGTAATCGACGAACGATGAAACTGTCACCCGTTGCCACGAATGTCATAGATGGCATGACAAGCGCCCCTCCTTTATTCATGCATTTAGACGTTACTATTTAAGTTGAATGCCTTGTTCAACAATGAATTGTTTGAGTCCGGGCCTTCTGGGACGGCTAAGATATTCAGCCATCTGTTGAGTCCATCCAGTCGTCCTCTTCCCTTGAGTCCGTCTGTTGTAATAATCAGCTGATCTCGCTTCATACTCTTCAAGCCCTGCTTGCATGTTCCCCGTTTGGTACGTCTCATCATGAATAACGACATTCCGGGGCAGGCGGGGTTTTTGCCTCGGTTCTTGAGCAGGATAACCTAAACACATCCCCATAATCGGTATGGTCAGTTCAGGCAATTGTAACAGACGGGCGACTTCCTTGGGATAATTACGGATCCCCCCGATCATCACCCCGCCCAATCCATATGATCTCGCACTCAGTAATGCATTCTGAGCCGCAAGAGCTGTATCAACAGCGCCCACTATAAGGTTTTCCACTTCATCAATTTCTAGCTGAGTGCCATGCATTTCACAAGCCAATTTGAGACGGTAAAAATCCGCACAGAAGACAAGAAATACGGGACAAGTTCTCACCCATTCCTGTCCTCCGCAAAGATCCGCAAGTTGATTTTTCGTTTTCTCGTTTTTAACAACAATCACGCTGTATGCTTGGACATTGTGAGAGGAAGGCGCCCATTGAACCGACGCAAGAATATCCTGGAGGATATCCTCTCCGATCGGTTGAGCGGTGTATTTTCTAATCGATCGATGGTCCTGAATCAGTTTAGTCACGTTGGTCGCCATGTCTTACACGCTCCTACTGTGTTGGATAACACGTTGTCCATTATTTTTAAATAAAGTTTCTAAAGTTTCGTATCGAAAAAGTATACGGAGCTATTCGCGCGGTTTGACTAACTGTCCAAAAGGCCCGCTGACAATCTGCCCGTCTTTCATGACCGTCCTGCCACGAACAATGGTTGCCACCGGCATTCCTGTCACTTCAAATCCATCATAAGCAGTCACTTTACTCTTGCTGTGCAAATTCTCTGTTTTAATGACATGTTTTCGATTTAAATCAACAATCGTCAGGTCAGCATCGGTTCCCACTTGTAAGGAGCCTTTTTGCGGATAGATCCCGAACAATTTAGCCGGATTTTCAGACAATACTTGCACCAATTGCTGCAAAGTCATTTTCCCTTGATCAACCGCGTCAAGCATGAGCGGAGCCAATGTTTCCACGCCGCACATTCCAGCCGGAATCGACCATAAATCGCCGTTCTTTTCCTCAGCTGTATGAGGGGCATGGTCTGAGCAGACGACAGAAATGACTTGTTCTTGCAGTCCTTCCCATAACCTTTGTTGGTCACTTTTATATTTAACTGGCGGATATACTTTCATATGCGGTCCAATTCTATGAAAGTCTTCATTCGTGAGGTATAGAAAATGTGGGCATGTTTCAGCCGTGATCGGATATCCTTCCTCTTGGGCTTGTTTGACCAATTCTGTCGCTTCCTTGGTACTAACATGCAAAATATGCAGGCGGGTGCCAGCACTTTTGGCAAAGGCGATTCCGGTCTGTACAGTCGTTTCTTCTGCCAGATTAGGACGCCCCTCCAACAATGCCTCATAATCTCTGCGTCCACTTGCTTCTACTTTTTTCGTCAGATGTTGAATGAGGTCGTTATTCTCGGCATGGATGGCCAACGGTTTTCCCGTTTTAGCTACCTCTCGAAACATATCGTATACTTCTCCATCTTTAAATGGTGGAATGACATTGTCCATACCCGGTTTGTAATTGTACATCAGTTGATACGTTTCTTTGTGAACCGCATAGCCCCAGAAAAATTTAAAGGCAACAACCCCCGCTTCATGCAAGCTTTGGATATCATTGAGATTTAGGTGTCCCAGACAAATGCCCCATAAGCCAAAATCAACATGTGCTTTTGGTGTCAGATTGTCGACTTGTTTATAAAAATTTTCCACGTTATTGACTGGGGGATTCGTATTGGGCATTTCAAACACGGTTGTGATCCCGCCAGCTGCAGCAGCCTGCGTGGAATGGTAAAAGTCTTCTTTGTGTGTGGCCCCTGGATCACGGGAATGGATATGCACATCCATTAAACCGGGAAGCACGTAACAACCTCGAGCATCCGTTTCTTGATCCGCCGTTCCCTGCAAGACATCCTCGGAGACAGCGGCAATTTTTCCATCCTTGACATAAATGTTGGCTTGTACGATGTCATCAGAGTAAACCAATTTTCCGTTTTTAATCACATGATCCCAATGCATGAAATGACCTCCTCGTAATCTCTTTTCGACATGGGCTTGGCAGATGGGTTCAATATTGATTTTATTCATTAATGTCTACTTGACCAATGATATCATTAATGTCGTCAATTTTGTGTTCTTTCATATAAGCTTTTATTTCATCCAGGATATCAAGCATGGCTGTCGGGTTAATGAAACTTGCCGTTCCGACTTGTACTGCCGTTGCCCCGGCCAACATTAATTCCAGCGCATCCTCACCGTTCATCACTCCCCCACAACCGATTATCGGAATATTTGTCACCTTATAACATTGATAGATCATACGTACAACAATGGGACGAACGGCCGGGCCTGATAAACCGCCCATCACATTCCCGATCTTTGGTTTGCGGGTGTGAACATCAATGGACATCGCCAGCAATGTATTGACCGCCGTTAAAGCATTGGCACCACCTTCTTCCGCAGCAAGGGCAATGTCTTGGATGCGGGTGACATTGGGAGTTAATTTGCAGATAATCGGTTTGTCAGACACTTGTCTCACTTTTTTCGTCAATTCGTAAGTAATGTCAGCATCCATGCCAAAAGCCTGTCCGTCTCCCTTTAAATTAGGGCAAGAGATGTTCAATTCCAAGGCATCGACTCTTCGGTGAGCAGCTAAAACTTCGGACATTTCGGCAAATTCATCGATCGAATCCGCTGAAATGCTGGCAATCAAAGGCGTATCATATTTTTCATAAAACGGGAGGGTATGTTTTAAATAGTATTCGATCCCCTTGCTTTGGATCCCGATAGAATTAATCATACCAGCCGGTACTTCACACACTCTCGGAGTCGCATTCCCTGGTCTGGGATGTTTAGTGATACTTTTGGGGACGATGGCCCCTAATGCATTAAAATCAATGACACCTTCCATACCTTCACCAAAAGCACCTGAAGCGGGCATAATTGGGTTCGATAATTGAAGTCCATTTAAGTCAACTTTAAGATTTAGGGATTCCTGCACAGTTTGATTGGTCATGGGATGATCACCTTCTCCAGGGGAAAGACAGGTCCGTCAAGACATATTCGAACGGAACGAATCTCGTCTTCCTCTTGAATATCACAGACACACGCAAAACAGACACCCATGGCACAGCCCATATTTTCTTCAAGAGCAATTTCCGCCGGTATTTGTCGTTCCCGTGTCTTTTCCTGCAATAACCTGGCCAATCGTTTTGAACCACAAGTGTAAGCCGCATGAATGTGGTCTCGGTCCATAATAGTGTCTACTAATTGGCTGACGTTGTGTACATCACTTGTGCCATCTTCGTCTGTCACTTTGTGAATTATAGCTCCGAAACTTTGCAAAGTTTCAGTGGCCAACAAATCATTGTATGTCCTGGCACTAAGAATGGCCGTCGTCTTAACATTTTTCTCTAACGCTTCCTGGGCTAAAGCAGCCAAAGTGGCTATCCCCACACCTCGGGCTAACAACAGGATATTGCTGGCATCATCTTTAAGCGTAAATCCATGGCCCAAAGGTCCGAAGATATCTATCTTTTCTCCAGCTTTCATTTCTGTCAGTCGCTTCGTACCCAATCCTTTGGTTAAATAAAGAAATTCCAACACTTTTTCTTGCTTGTTGATTCGATAAATGCTGAAAGGACGGCGCAAAAACGGATAATATGCCTCCCCGCAACGAATATAGAAAAACTGACCAGGGGATACCTTTGTCTGCAATTGGGATGCATCCACTGATAAATGCCAATAGCGTTCACTGACTTGTACATTGGATAAGATCTTCATTTTTAAAGATTCCATGGGATAACCCCCTACGTCCGAATCTTCGAAGTATCAGATAGAAATGAATATTTCAATATTGTTTTCTCCAAAACATCAATGCCTCGTGCAATATCTTCCATTTGGGTGAATTCCTCTGGGTGATGGCTTAATCCATCACGGGAAGGAACAAAAATAAGACCCGTCGGACAAATTTGAGCCATATTCATGGCATCATGCCCCGCGCCACTAGGCATCAGTAAATACGGTATATCGAGACTCTCAGCTGTTTGAGAGAGTGTCTGAATAACTTCATCATCAAGTTGAACCGGTTGTTCATCACTCAGGAATGTCCACTTGACTTTCAAATCACGTTGACGTTCAACTTGAGTAAATGTGTCCAACATTTTATGAATCACTCTTTGTTTAGATTCGTACGAGATGCTGCGCACATCAATTTTCATGTCCACCAATCCGGGAACAACATTCATCGCTCCGGGCTTAACTTCCATCACACCCACTGTGGCTACAGTACCAAAATCCACCTCCTTTTGAGCAGCTTCTTCAGTTGCTAAAGCAATTTCACTGGCTCCCAAGAGCGCATCTTTACGCATGTTCATCATCGTTGAGCCGGAATGAGAAGCTTTTCCAAACACTTCTACATGAATTCGGGTCGGGGAGGCAATGCCGGTGACAATGCCGATTTGTTTATTTTCATTTTCCAACACAGGTCCTTGTTCGATATGCATTTCAAGAAATAAACATAACTCTTCTTTATCTCTCTTGGCTTGATTAATTTCATCAAAGGAGTACCCGGATGCTTCCAAAGCTTGTGAAAATAATACTCCCTGCTGATCCTTAAGATCTTGGAGATCCTCCTTTGTAATCAAGCCCGCCATCAATTTGCTGCCGATGGTGGCCACACCAAAACGAGAGGATTCTTCACAAGCAAAAACAATCAGTTCAAGAGGATAATCGGTTTGGATGTTCTTTTCGTTGAAACGGCGAATGACTTCCAGCCCACCCAATACGCCAATCGTTCCGTCAAAACAGCCGCCTTCGATGACACTGTCAATGTGGGAACCACAGGCAATGGCCGGCAAAGATGAATAGCGCCCTTCCCTTCGAGCGATAAGATTGCCACAGGCATCTTCGCGAACGGTTAACCCTTCTTGTTCACAAAGGTATTTAATATATTTTTTGGCCAGCATTTCTTCTTGAGTATAGGCCAAACGAGTAATCCCCTTGTCTAAAGCACCAAATCGGTTTAACTCGATCAAATTTTTTTCCAGCCGATCCAGAGTCATAATTTCCCCTCAATTCAATAAAAATTACCTCTTGATATTATCATCTTACATCGTTCGGGAGATAATTTCTCTTGTTGATATAAACAAAAAAGAAAGAAGCGAGTTATCAAAAAAGATAATCGCTCCTCATTGCTGGAAAATTTTCAGAGAACAGTTTATAGATGAACCGTCACTCATGACTTAAAGTAGATTTGGCAAGAACAGTGAAATCTGGGGTACATAAGTAATGACCAGAAGCGCCAGCAAATTGGCGAGAAAAAATTTTGCTAGATTGGGCAGCATTTCCATCATATCGAGTCCCGTTAAGCTGCCGGCTACAAAAATGTTAATTCCAAAAGGAGGGGTAAACATACCAATCGCTAAGTTAGAAATCATGACGATTCCTAGATGCACCGGATCAATTCCCAATGCTTGAGTAGCGGGGAAAATAATCGGTGCAACAATCACAATGGCAGCAACCCCCTCCACGAACATACCCATCACTAACAACATAAAATTTAATACCAATAAAAATAAGAAAACGGTCCCAATGTTGTTCAGAAAGAGTTCTGTAATCATTTGAGGCATTTGGGAACGGGTCAGAAACCAACCTAAGACTTGAGCGGCAGCGACCAAAACTAGAATTTGCGCCGAAGTGACAGCAGACTCTTTGAAAACTTGAAAAAGGCCCTTTAATGTTATTTCTTTATAAATGAACACACCTATAATTAACGCATACACTGCTGAAATGCCAGCGGCTTCAGTCGGTGTAAAAACGCCCGAATAAATACCCCCTAATATAATCACAGGAATAAGCAGGGCCCATCCGGCTTCCTTGGTTGAAGTCCAAAGTTTAGTCCACGACGCTTTTTGATCACGAGGAAAGTCATGCTTTTTAGAATAAAAATAAATGAAGATGATGGAAGAAAGCCCATAAACAATTCCAGCGCTGACCCCTGCCATAAACAGGTTACCTACCGATACTCCTGTCACCGCTCCGTAGATAATCAAGGTGATGCTCGGAGGTATAATTAAGGCAACCGAACCAGCCGATGCCAACAAACTTGCAGAAAAAGCCGGTGGGTATTTACGCTTTACCATTTCAGGATACATAATTTTACCAATAGCCATAACGGTCGCTGGACTTGAGCCTGAAAGAGCACCAAAAACCATACTGGAAACTTGAGACGTCATGGCCAGTCCACCGGATAAATGTCCGACAAGTGCTCCTGCCCAGTTTAATATGCGTCTGGACAACCCACCCACATCCATTAGATTGGCCGCCAAAATAAAAAAGGGCAACGCCATCAGTGCAAATTGATCAATGCCTCCAAACAAACGCTGGACTAAAACCATAGGGTCGTTGTCGGCTAAAAATAGAGCAACAAAAAAGGTTGGTAAACTTAAAGCGATGAATATAGGTGCGCCTATAAATATCATCACTAAAATTAATATAAAAAGTACTGTAACCATGCACACAGCTCCTTTTTTACCCTAAGTTAGTTAAATTCTGGGCTGATTCGTCTTCACGTTCTTCCCCACCTTTAATCAATTGTATGGAAATGATCAACAGATGAATGATTGACAGTAAAGCCCCTGCTGGAATGGCCATGTAAATCCATCCTAAAGGAATTTGCAAGGCAGCGGAAATCTGGTTGGTGTCAAAACTAAACAAGGTTAAATCAAGACCATATTTAAAAAGCAAGGCCATAAAAACTATGGACAACAAAGTTAACAGTAATCTCAATAATCTTGTTGCCTGTCGGGGAATAAGCGTAAAGATGAATTCAACGCCTACATGAACTCCTCGACGGAAACAAACACTTGCACCAACAAAGGTGATCCAAATCATGCCGTAACGAATATATTCTTCCGCCCAAACGATACTTGAGTTAAACAAATATCGAAGGAAGACATTAATCATCAACACGATGGTTACCGATATAAGCCCAAGGCCGAGCAGGCCTTCCTCAATTTTTCCAAGCCATTTCATAAGCAACGCCCCCAAAGAGCAAAGAATAAAGGTAAGGAAATAGGAGAAGCGAGGCTGAGCTTCATCCTATTTCTCTGTTCACTTTCATTATTCGAAATATAGCTCCAATAATAGTGTCAGTATAAAAGTTTAAAAATAAAAGTCTCAAAGCGGCCCATTAATTGCTTGTAGCTTCCTCGATAGCTTTATACAGCCTTTGGCGAAAATCGGTTTGCCACTCGTCATCGAAATGCTCCTCATGTACCGGCAGGGAAACTTCTCTAAAGACATCAATTTCTTCATCCGTCAACTCATAATAATTGATGCCTTCAGTGGATTGTAATTCTTCAATATAACCCGCCTCTAACTCCATCAGAGCTTCCCTGGCGGCTTTCCTTCCTGCCAATTCGGCTTCTTCAACCAATTGTTGAATATCTTCAGGCAATCCGTCAAACCACGCTTTATTGGCCATGACGACATAGGTCATCGTTCCATGATAACTCTGGATAATCGTGTCCTGTACTTCGTGGTAGTTGTTCATAATAATTGTTTGCAATGGATTTTCCTGCCCGTCGACGACGCCTTGTTGCAAAGCGTTGTAAACTTCAGCATACGGAACGGGGACAGGGTTTCCACCCCATGCTTCATATTGCGACAGAAGAACCGGCGCTTCCATCGTCCTGATGGACAGTCCTTCAAAATCACTGGGTTCATGGATCTCCACGCCATCAGTCGTGATCAACTTGAACCCTTGGAACCATAATCCCAACCCATGAAATTGACCTTGTTCCAATCGTTCCAATAACTCGTTACCTAAATCACCATCTTGCACTTCAAACAAAGCGTCATAATCTTTTGGCCATAAATATGGCAAGTCGACGATGCCAATATCTTCCACAAATGGAGAGACGACAGCAGTCGGCTGCATGGTGATATCAATTTCACCAATCTGAGTGCTCTCCGTCTGTTCTCGCAAACTGCCCAACTGCGATGCCGGATAAATATCTACGAATACACGGCCATCCGAAGCAGACTCAATGGTTTCTTTGAATGTCTCAGCGCCCACGTGCTCAGGCGTATCAGTAGCTTGGTTATGACTGAACGTAATCACAATCTCGGCATCATCCGGCGCTCCATTGCCCTGTGTGCTTTCTTCGAGTTCATCTCCATTATTTTCTGTATTTCCTTCAACTTCATCTGTAGGTTGGCCGCAAGAAGTGAGGATCATCATGACAATGAAAAACATCAACATGAGAACTTTTTTACGAAATAAACGATGCATTATTTCATTTTTCCCCCTTTAATCAATAATTGATTATTTTACTACAAGTATAGCAAATGATGAAAATAAGATTAGTTGTCTAAATGACCAAAAAAAACAATATATTTTTAGCAGGTCTTATAAAAGCCTGATCGACAGCTACGAATAATGTTGATTGTAAGGCGCAGTCCTGTTAATCACGCGCTTCACCTTAAGACCCAAATGCAGGTGTAAATGTCCTTCCGAACTGCTCACACTGTAACCGGTTAACTGTTCTATTTTCTGTAAGCGGTATTTCAGCGTATTGATGTGGATATATAAAGATTGTGCTGTTTCCTTCAAATTCATATTTTGCTTGAAATATCGTTCCAAAGTCTCCGTTAAATGACTATGATGGGTTTGATCATATTCCACCAGTTTTCCAATCGTCTCCTGATAAATATCTTCCAACTCTTTTCGATTTTGATATTGACTTAAAATCCGATAAATACCCAGGTCGTCAAAATGAATAATCTGCCCCCGGCCCCACACTTCACGGCCCAAATTAATCGATTGAACACATTCTTGATAACCGAGATGCATTCCGTCCAAAGCGGGGTAAAATCGGCCGATGCCAATCGTGAATGTCATTTCGGGAATCAGTTGGCCTATTTTTGTTTGGATTTCGGAAGCAAAAGCACAAACCTTCTCTTTATACGAACCACTCGTCTTGAATGCCTTGGCTGGATACAAAACAGCAATCATATCACTCCAACCTGCAACAACAGCCGACTTCTCCTTTTGTAAAACAATCCGTTCAATCATACTGAGTATTTTTTGCTTATATTCTTGAAGAAGGACTTCATTAGCGAGCTTCTTGGCAATCGCATTAAAGTGATCAATATCTAAAACAAAGACTTGGAAATCTTGAGACAAGTCCCATCCATAAGTTTTCGCTTTATCAAAAACTTCAGTCTCATCCTTCACTTTTCCCAGCAAAACCTCGGATAAAAATTGATTTTTATACTTTTGTTCAACCTCATGTTCGGTCTTGACCTTCAAGAATTCTAAAGCGATCAAAGGGATGACCCTTTCCAATATCATGACATCAATTTGACCGAGTTCCTTTTCTGTCTGCCAGAATGAAATATAACCATTAATTTCCTGATTTAAAATCAAAGGGGCGACAATAGTGGGGGTCTCTTGTTCATTTAAAAGTCGGGTAACGTGTCTGGGCCTTTGGGATTTTTTTAATTTATGTTTTTGTTCTCTGCTCAGTGGTTCAATGTCGACGTTGGGAAATGTATCCATTAAAGGGGTTTCGGACTCGATGGTCACTAAGTTTTTTAATATTTTCGTCAGAGTTTCGACAATGATTTCAAGCCCTTTTCCGCCCAATGCTAATTCAGTAATCCATTTGACCACATCGTTAATATCGTCTATATCTTCTTGTTCAAGAGAAGTATTGCCCAAAATGGCACTCATCAAGGGCGTGATAATATCCAGATAAGGGACGTCCTTATCCATCTCAATGACCGGGAAGTTCAATCTGTTCGCTTCGTGAATAATCATCTCCGGAATCTGCTCAAAAAAACGATGTGTTTTGATGGCCAAACCGGCGCTTCCTTTTTCGACCAATTGGCGCACAAGTTGATTGACGGCCTCTGTATCATCTTTGATCGGATATAAACTGGTCAGCAATAGTTCATTCCCTTTTAACCATTGAATGGTATCCGGTACTTCCATCACGGTCACATGTTTAATTTCACGATTGGCACCCTTATGACCGGCAACGATTTTACATTTAGTTAAACCACCGATGCCCATCGCATCCTGAACAGTAATCATCTTGAGTTAAACTCCTTTCCGATCAAACAATGACAATATCCTCTTTTTCCGTAAAAATCCGATCCATCGCTACATCAAACACATCTCTAGGTACAGCTTCATTCTGCAACACTTGAAACTGAAAAGCGAGGCTCACTTTATGCACATAATGTGGCAATGTGGCGAGAAAGCGATCATAAAAACCTCCGCCGTAACCGATGCGATAACCCGAACGGTCAAAAACGAGTCCGGGAACGATGACCAGCTCCAAATCTTCAACGGAAAGTGGAGCAGACTTGCCGGGAATGGGCTCATGCAATCCGTAATAAGCGACTTCTAACTGGTCGAAAGACGTCAGACGATAAAAGGTCATTGTTTTCTTTTGAGGATAGCTTTTTGGTAAATAAATCGATTTGCCTTCTTGCCAGCCCTGCTGTATCAACTCTTTCGTGTCGACCTCTTTGTCCTTGGAGTAGTATAATGCAATGTGCCTGGATTGCTGCCATCGCTCACAGCTAAGCAGGCGATTGCGGATGATCCCTGACTTTTTTTGCCATTCTTCGTCTGTCATCGCCGATCGCAGGGCAGAGATGCGCCTTCTTAATGTTTGTTTCCTGCGTTGGATATCATCGTTTCCGTGCCGAACTCGAGCATCCATTGCGTCCGTTCCCCCCTTCATTTGCATCAACTCAAAACTTGGCTTCTCTCGGTTTAAAACTTGTCATCTTTCAGCTCAAAACATGGCTTCAATTCGTCTCAGAATATGACGCCAACATCGGCTCAGAACATAGCTTCAACTTCGGCTCAGTCTGTCTCAGAACATGACTGCGGCTGAAAAGAAGATGTCTGTTTCAGATTGAACAATGCCTCTTTGAACGATTCAATCATTGATATGATTTATATCGTTGGCTTTTTATGGTCACATTATCACGGTTCGTTCAATATATTACAGTAGACTTCATTGCAGATCCAACACGAATGCACCGCTCAATAAAATTTCATGAGCAGGCATTATCATTCCAGAGCAACAGCAATGATCTTCGACGGCTGGAATGAAAAAGAGAGTGGGGAACCACTCTCTTTTTCATGCACCCAAGCATTACGGACATTGTCTGAACAAATGCGGTCAACACCTTGACAGGCAACACCATAAGCCACATGGCCTAGGCTCCCAATGCTCAACGTCATCATGTTTGACGTCTTAAACGGTACAAGCGTACGCCGTGTTTCACGATCACTTTGGCCACGGCATATGCAGGTACCGCCAAAATCAAACCCATAAACCCGGCTAAACTTCCGGCCACCATAATCAATAATATAATGGTTAACGGGTGCACGTCCAGTGCCCGCCCCATCACCTGCGGGGAAATCAAGTTAGATTCAATTTGCTGGGCAATGACCACCCCGAGTAAAACGAGCAGCATCATCGTTGGGGAGTCCATCAAACCGACGATGACCGCAGGAATGGTGCCGATAAAAGGACCGATAAACGGGATCACGTTCGTTAACATCGCAACAAGGGCAAGAATTAACGAGTAATCCAGACCGATGATCACATACCAAATGAAAACCATCGTCCCCACGCATAAACTGACAATGACTTGCCCGAGAACATAGGTGTTTAACGCTTTATTCATGTCTCCCAAAATGTTCTTCGCATCCATCCTTTGTTCTGCAGGCAAAAAACGAACGATGTGATCCGGAAGATGATGTCCGTCCTTCAACATATAAAACAAAATAAAGGGAATGACCACCAGCCCGATGACAAAACCGGCCACTTCACTGATCACTGTCATCATGTTCCGTCCGATCCCCTGCAGAAAAGTTTGAGCCGTTGCTGTAGCCGATTCAATCCAGTCATTGACAAATGGTGGGAGTTGCCCTTGCTCTGCTTGAAGATAGTCCCATTGTTGCAACAATACATCGGCAAAATGCGGCGCCTGCTCGACAAAATGCTCAATCTGCTGCTGCAGGAGGGGACCGGCCACTAAACTGACACCTGTAATAAGCGCAATAAATAACACATAAATGATCAAAATCGCCAAAACTCTTGGGATCTTCACATTGGTCATTAAGTCAACGAGCGGGCGCAGGATGTAAAACAGGACACCCGCCAACAAGAAGGGGATGAATAATGTCTGCACCGTGACAACGATCGGTTTGAAAATAAATTGGACTTTGGTCAGTAACCAAATAATGACTAAGACAATGATGATGCCATAACCAATGGTCAAAAATTTATGTTTAATCATGCGCTTTTCCTTCCTCGTTTACTGCAGAAGACCGTCCTATCCGCCAATGTAAGACATCTCCACTTTCTTCTTTTTTAAATCGGTCGTCTGGTTTAAGCGTTCTTCGGAATAACGATCCGTTCGTCTTTGCCAAATGGTCCTGACGGTCTCGAGAATCTCTTCGTCGCTTTGTCCTTCCCGCAATAAAGTTTTGATGTCATGCCCTTCGGTGGCAAACAGACAGGTGTACAAAAAGCCGTCCGCAGAAAGTCTGGCCCGCGTACAGGTGGCACAAAAAGCTTCCGTGACTGAAGAAATCAGGCCGATTTCATCATTCGTCCCTTTATAACGGTAACGGGAAGCCACTTCCCCATAGTAATTCGGGTCAACCGGTTCCAAAGGCATCTCCCGGTTGATGGCCCGAACAATCTCCCGGCTGGGCACGACATGTTCCAACCGCCATCCGTTGGCATTACCAACATCCATATATTCTATGAAACGCAGGATATGGCCTTTTTCCTTAAAATAGCGGGCCATCGGCAAAATATCCTGATCGTTCGTCCCTTTCTTAACCACCATATTGATCTTGACACCCAGCCCGGCTTTTTCGGCTGCTTCAATCCCTTGCAAGACTTTCTCTACAGGATACCCCCGTCCGTTGATCCGGCCAAAACGTTCGTCATCGAGACTATCCAAACTGACGGTGACCCGTTGAAGTCCCGCATCTTTCAATTCCTGGGCATATTTGGGCAGCAATGATCCGTTGGTCGTTAAGGCAATATCCTCAATGCCGTCTATGCGATGAATCATGTCAATCAATGTGGACAATTCCCGGCGCAGCAAAGGTTCACCGCCTGTGATGCGTATCTTGCGCACACCCAATTGAACAAAAAGACGCACCAGACGGGTCAACTCTTCGAAACTCAATAATGTTTCCTGGGGAAGAAACGGATAATCCGGTCCAAAAATTTCCTCGGGCATGCAATATCGGCAGCGAAAGTTGCATTTGTCTGTCACCGAGATGCGCAAATCTTGAAGTGGCCGTTCATATCGATCTAATATACGTTTTTGAGTGTTCACGAATCCCACTCTCCTTAAATCGGAATCGGTTCACCAATCCCTTCTGTTTTATAGCCGCCAAGCTCCTCCAACTGAATCGCAAACGATTCTGATCTCATCATCTCCAGCAATAGCTGTCCCCCTTCACTTTCATAAAAGGAACGGGTCATCAACAAATCATAAGACTCATCAGCAAGCGGGACGAAATCAAGGTTCAGTGCCTTGGCCGCCGCATATATGCCCAATCCTACATCAGCTGTGCCTTCCTTGACGGCAGCCGCCACACTCAAATGCGAGTACATCTCTCTATTGTAACCTTGGATATGTTTTGGATCCAGATTTGCATCATGCAACATACTGTCAAAAAGCATGCGCGTCCCGGCACCTTTCTGACGGTTGACATAAAGTAAATTGCGCTCGGCAATGTCTTCCACCCGTTGTATGTCCTTCGGATTGCCTTTGGGAACAATCCATCCTTGAGCACGTTTGAGAAAGCGGACAAGGACGACCTCGTCACTGTTCAAAAACTGACGAACAAAAGGAACATTGTACTCCCGGGATTCCTCATGCAGTAAATGAATGCCGACCAGATGGGCTTCCCCTTTTTTGATGGCCATAATCCCTGCCATACTCCCTGTATGGGAAGCAATAATTTGGCGATGGACATCCCGTTCCCGTATGAGTGTCGATAAAATATCAATAGACAGATCATGACTGCCGGAAAATAAAATCGCTTTTTTTATCTCTTCGAGTGGTTTATACAATTCTATGTTGACTTTCTCGCCTTGTTCGTAACCTAAACTTTCCTGCGGGACGACCAGCAGCCCGTCGGCCCTGACCATGGACATGGTCACCCCGGCCGCTCTCGTTAATGGATTGGCGATAAATTGACCGTTAACAAACCCGATGTTCATCCGTACAAAATCCTCCGATCCCATGCTGGAGACGATGCGCCGCCCCAGCGTCACTTCCAAAGTCTTTCGTTTGGGCACCGGGATGCCCAAATAGTGACAAATGAGCGGCAAAACAAACCATTCCAGTGTCAAATAAGCGGACACGGGATATCCGGGGAGACCGATAACAATCGTATCGTTCACTTTGCCCAAGACGACTGGTTTTCCAGGCCGGGTGGCCACCCCGTGTGTATACACTTCACCCAATTCCTCAATCAGATGTACGGTATAATCTTCCGAACCAGCGGACGACCCTGCATTGAGGATGACGAGATCAGACTGTTGCGCACTTTCAAGAATGGCCTGGCGGAGATGTTCGGGATCATCCTTGACAATGCCATAATATTGAGGATCAGCACCCCATTCCTGCAAATAAGCCATGAAAACCGCACCGTTAAATTCGATGATCTCTCCGGGATGAACATCCACATTCGGCTCAACAAGTTCGCTCCCCGTCGGTATAACGGTCACGACAGGCTTTTTGACAACAGGCACGGATAAAACCCCGCCGGCCAAGAGGGCACCGATATCAACCGGGCGCAGGCGGTGACCTTGCGGGAGCAGCATTTCACCGCTGACCACATCTTCCCCCACCGGTCGAATGTGCTGCCATGGAGTGGCCGGCTCAATAATTTCAACCACGCCGTCGCCGAGTTCCTGAACGTGTTCTATCATAATCACCGCATTGTAAGCAGACGAGATGGGGTCTCCCGTATCGACATAATCAAACGATTCGCCTTCTTTTAAGCGCACCGGGTGGTGCTCGTGGGCAGCGTAAGTATCCTCTGCTCGCACGGCAATCCCGTCCATGGCCGAAGCATGATAATGAGGCATGGATAAGTAAGCATACACCGGTTCGGCCGTGATTCGCCCCCTGGCTTTCGTTGTTGGCAGCCATTCCACCTCTCGCGGCGTTTGAAACGCTTGCAACAGTCGCGCTTTCGCTTCGCTTCTAGGCATATCTTCCAAATATATTTTGCGTTTGATCGGTTGATCTGTCATCCTACCGGCCAGCCTCCTTTTGTCCATCTTGCACGAAACACATTTTTTGTTAACGAAACACGTCTATACCTTAACCGGACACGTCTCTATATGCTTCTTTTTTTGCACAGGCTTCTCATTTATATATTTAATGATATCCCTGATATGAAAGATATCTCTCATATGGATGATTCCCTTATATTCATGATATCCCTTTTATATCATGCCGTTATCTTAAGGGCAACACGGGGACCCATTCCCCGCGCTGAACGCCTTCTTTAGGGGATTCAATTTCTAGCAGGCCGTCACTTTGAACCAACGTGGAGAGCAGTCCAGATTTGCCCAAGACAGGATGAGCCCACCACTCATCATTTTCTCTCGTCAGACGAACACGAATATAATCCGCTCTCCCTGGAGAGGAAGGGATGTTTTGGCTGATCCGAGCCTGTATGCGTCGAGGAAGTATTTTTTCAGATTCTCCTTGTCTCTTGCTCATGATCGCCCGGCCGAAAAGCAGGAAAATGACAACCGCCGAAGCGGGGTGTCCCGGTAATCCTAAAACCGGTTTACCGTTGGCCATACTGAAGATGGTCGGTTTTCCCGGCTTGACCGATACGCCGTGAACGAGCACGCCGGGATCGCCCAAAGATTGAATGACTTCAGTCGTGTAATCTTTGGCCCCGACAGAACTTCCTCCTGACAGAATCAAAAAGTCAACTTCAGCAAATAATTCCTCCGCTTTTTGTCTGAATGACTCAAAATCGTCTTTCACAATCCCCCCCAACAAAACTTCACCGCCCCATTCTTCAATAAAAGATGACACAGTGATTTCATTCATGTCTCGAACTTCGCCAACGTTAAGCCTTTCTTTTTGATAGGGAACGATTTCGTCCCCTGAAGAAAGATAGCCGACCCGAATTTTCCTGAACACATCGACTTCAGTCAGTCCGACGGAAGCCAAAATGCCCAGCTCCTGCGGCCGCAGCCGGGTTCCTTTTGCAAGCAATGTGTCTCCCTGGCGCACATCTTCACCGAGACGAATGACATTTTCCCCCGGGGCTACCTGCCGATATGTATTTAACATCCCGCTTAAGTCCTCGCAATATTCAATCATAATCACGCTGTCACTGTCTGGGGGTAACATCCCGCCCGTCGGAATATACATCGCTTCTCCTGCGGCCAACGGTCGATTCACTTCTTCACCCATGTGCACTTCGCCAACCACTTGTAAAAATTGCGGACTTGTCTCCGAGGAACCATACGTATCCCGGGCACGCACGGCATATCCGTCTACTGTCGAACGGGTAAACCCCGGCACATTCTCAGGTGATAATAAATCATTGGAAAGCACATATCCACGTGCTTTTGCCAAGGGCCGCCGTTCGGATTCAGTGATGCCCCCGACTTCCCGCCCGATGATTTGCAACGTCTCTTCAACTGATTTAACGTTATAAAAATGCATTGTTATCCCCCCTGCACCCCTTCAACTCACCAATTCGCTTTCTTCACCAATTCGCTTTCTTTAAATGATTTTACTTCTTTGTACACGGGCCATATTCCTGCTTTTCAATCCGATTTGATCGATCTGATCTTGCCATTTGGCAGAATCATATTGTTTTTCTTTCATTTTTCATGAATAATGAACTTATAAACTTCCATGAATAATGAACTGATAAACGTGACATGCGTTCACTCGTCGTAGCTCTGATGGCGCCATGGACCGATGATCAGCTGCACATAGGAGGACGGAACCGATGAAAGTCAAACTGTTTGCCAATTTTCGAGAAATTTGCGGTGACAAAACCGTGCATTTGCCACTTGACCAACCCCAGCCAGTCGTCAACTTGCTCGAAGCGCTCATTGAAAAATATCCGCCAATGGAAGAAGAACTGTTTACGCCGGATAAAGAATTAAAACCCCTCGTACACGTGTTCATTAACGGGAAAAATATTGTTCATCATCAAGGTTTGCAAACGATCGTTCACCCGAGCGATGAAATCTCTCTCTTTCCGCCTGTGGCTGGTGGTTGACCGGCGAGATGGAAGTCCAAAAATTGCAAATGAGGGGGATTAATCGGCTGGACATTGTCCGTTATTTAGAAGAAATGGGGGGAACGCAACTGAAAGGCCAAGTGACAGAAACGGCTGGGAATACTTTGGTCGGACACGGATGGACGTGCTTCGTAGCCCAAGAAACATATTTTACATGGTTCCAATCCCAGATTCCAAAAGTAGATGTTGTCTTTCAAGCCGAAAATGCTGACGTGATGCAAACCGTACTGCAAAAATTTCGCCTAAAAACACTGCGGGCAGGCGGGTAAACATTGGCATATGAAGTTTCACTTGTTCACAAAAAACCTGGGTCTTTCAATGAACCCAGGTTTTTAACATGCTCAACTGTTCGCCTTTAGGCGCCTATTTCTTCACTAATGCCCAGTTCAGCCAACTTCTGCTTCGGTACAACACCGTTTTCCCAACCTCGCGCCTCGTAATACTCGGCAAGCATTTGGTCGAGATGGCTGACTTCTCCCTCGGATCCACCTGTAGCCGGTTCTTCCAGGAAACGTTTGGGCAAACGGTCATCTTCTCCGCCAAAACCGGCAAGGTTGTTAAAGTAGCGCTCCAAATTGTAAATTCTCTCCCCGGCTTTCATGATATCTTCGCCGTCCATTTCCACGCCGACGACAGCTGAATATTGCTGGGCATATAAATCCGCGTTTTCCGAGAAAGCGGAAAACTTGCAAAGGTCAAGGGAATCCGAAAAGGCATGCAGATCTTGGAAGATTTTTAAAAGTTCCCCTTTTCCTTCGGGTTGGAGTCGATCGGTCTGTTCAGGAATGCCGGCGATTTCACTGGCCACCGTATAACCGCGTAAATGGCAGGCACCTCGGTTGCTTGTGGCAAAGCCCAGCCCTATGCCTTGGATACCGCGCGGATCATAGGCAGGAATGGATTGGTTTTTAACCACCATGGCCAAATGGGGGTCTCCAAACTGTTGAGCGGCTCTGGCGGGTCCATCCGCCAAAATGTCGCCGATGCCTTCCCGACGAACGATTTTTTCAATCCAAGCGATCATCTTATCGACATCGCCCCAGTCAATTTTTTCCTGAAGCAGTCCTTTCTCTGATGCTTCCATCGCCGTGGAGAACGTGTTGCCCAGCTCAATCGTATCGATGCCGTACTCATTGCACAGATCGATCATATAGGCCACCGCTTCTTTATTGGAATGGCCGCAATTCGGACCGAGGGCCCAAGCGGATTCGTATTCGAAACTTTCGGTTCGAACCTTATATTTGCCTTCTTTGACTTCCACCTCAATTTTACAAGCCACCGGACAGGCATGACACGTCGGATCTCCGGCGATCAATTCATTCCGTACCGTTTCACCACTTATGGCATCAGCTGTTTCAAATTGAGTGACCGTGGAATTTTTGGAAGGCAATGCGCCGACTTCGTTGACAATATTCATCAACACGTTCGTACCATAAACAGATAAGCCGCCTTTTTTTGGAGCGGTGAGCGACCCTTCCATCAATGCTTTCAAGCCAGCGCTCGCCGCCTGTTTATAATCATCGGGACGGGCCGCCTCGGGCATGTTCCCTCTCTGGCTCGCTTTGATCACAATCGCTTTTAAATTTTTGGAACCGGCAACAGCGCCTGCTCCTCCCCTGCCGGCCGCTCGGTCATCTTCATTAATAAATCCTGCATACAACACTTGATTTTCTCCGCCGGCTCCAATCGTCATGACACTCGTATCTTTCTTCCCGTACTGATCTTGAAAATATTTGATCGTTTCCCGCACGTTAACCCCCCAGAGATGGGAAGCATCTTTCAATTCAGCTTGACCGTTTTCAACATATAGATAGACCGGCTTTTCGCTCTTTCCGGTAAAAATGAGATTGTCGAAACCGGCCCATTTCAGCCGTGCAGCCGTCCAGCCTCCCATATGAGAGTCGCTGACCGTACCGGTTAATGGTGAACGCGTCACTGTACATAAGCGTCCGCTCATATTAATTCTTGTACCGGTTAGCGGCCCTGTCATAACACAGAGCATATTGTCCGGGGACAGCGGATCCACTTCATAAATTTTGTGATCCAGCAAATATTTGACGCCTAAACCTCTGGCCCCGATATACTTTTTGGCGTCCTCCTCATTTAGTTTGCGATACTCAATGCGACCCGTCGTTAAATCCACCCATGCTTCATGATTCCGGAATCCTCCTAACTTCATTGATCATCAGACCTCCTTTTTATTTTACGGATCGTTTGTACGTACATCCGTAATGAAAATGTGACTATTCTGCTTAGTGTAATCATTCGTTATCCACGTTTTCTTTTCCTGCTACAAAATGAAGAATATTTATTTTTTTGCCTATTTTATGCGGCTTATCTGTGGCTTAAGCGATACACTGACGACATTCATGAACTACATTCATGCCAATTACTACATTCATACGAAATGATGAATTCATGTAGAACTGGCAATTTTACTGACACGCATTCAGCGATTGATGAATATATTGCAAAAAAACAAAGTTTTTCCTTAAACAAAGGGGAGTAGCTTAAATAACAAAGTCGTCATTTCAGGGTGTACCATCCCTCGGCTTTGTTAGCAGTTTAATATTTGCTGTAAGCAAGACCTTTGCCAAACAAGAAGTGGCAAAGGTCTTTTTATTGATCTGATCAATCGTTCGTAAAATGGGATATTCTTCGAAAGAAGGGGAGAAACAGGTGGAATTCACTCAATTTTTAACTGCCTTATGGATGATCATCATGATGGATATTGTGCTCGGAGGAGATAATGCGGTGCTCATTGCCATGGCCAGCCGCAATTTACCACAAAAACAGCGCACGAAAGCAGTATGGCTGGGGGCGAGTTTGGCGATTATGATCAGAGTGATACTTACTTTGTTCGCTGTTTGGCTCTTATCTGTCCCCATGTTGATGATGATCGGGGGAATAGTGCTCATTTATATCGCCCTGAAATTAATCATCCAGAAAAAAAACAAAACCAGTATCCAAGCGGACTCCACGCTGATCGGGGCGATCAAAACGATTGTCATGGCTGACGTGATCATGGGGCTAGACAATGTCTTGGCCATTGCTGGTGCATCGCATGGGAATTTCTTTCTTATCGTTTTAGGATTGCTCTTTAGCATACCGATCATTATTTGGGGAAGCCGAGTCATTCTGACCCTGTTAGACAAATATCCGCTCATTATTTATATCGGTGCCGCCATCTTAGCCTATACAGCGGGAGGAATGATCGTTCACGAGCCTCTATTTGCAGGGTTAATGGCCAATCAACAATACCTGAACTGGTTAATCCCTATTATTTCCATTTTTTTCGTCATCAGTATCGCTTATGTCTGGAACCGCAGAGTAAAAAAAACGGCTTAAACAGATCAAAAACAATATGATTTCAGCCATAAATATGTTCAGGCATTAAAATATATTCAGGCATAATTCAGGCATTTAAAATCAAAAAAAGCAGCCTCACCGCCTATGCGGCAGGCTGCTTTTCTATGCGCCCGGCAGC
>CALBTX010000079.1 GCA_937967685.1 uncultured Bacillaceae bacterium
ATTATGATCGTCCGGAAACCCGACGCCAGGAAAAACGACCCGCCGACCCGGTGAACGGACAACGTTTTTTTGATGCGAAAGCTTAATGACCCTCCGCCATTTAACATCATCCATCATGAAAAAACAAAACAAGTTGGCCGGACAATTGGCCGGACAGGTCGTTCAGAGATGTTGACGAAATCAAGCGAATATGACAGTGGATACACAATATGACAGTGACACACAAAGGAAGTGATAACGATGAGATCAACGTTTCACGGTTTGGAAGTGGCCAAAAGGGGTTTGTATGCCCAACAAACGGCGATTTCAACAGCAGGGCACAATATTACCAACGCCAATACCCCGGGGTATTCCCGACAGCGCGTCAATTTTTCGGCGGCAGCGGCGATTGACGTACCCGGCTTAAACCGGACACATACGCCCGGTCAATTGGGAACCGGCGTCACTTTTTCATCGATCGAACGGATGAGAGAGCGCTTTTTGGACGACCAGTTTCGTCATGAGGCCGGGTCATACGGTGCCTGGAATGTACAAAAAGACGTGTTGGAGAAGCTCGAATTGATTTTCGGCGAACCGGGTGAAACAGGCATGAGTTCTGTCATTGACGCTTTCTGGAATGCCTGGCAGGAATTAAGCCGGGAACCTGAAAATTTGGAAGCGCGTGCGGTCGTCAAAGAGCGTTCCCAGGCCTTACTGGATGTTTTTCAACATGCGGACCGCAAATTGACGGAGCTGAAAGATGATCTGTCCACGAATCTTGATCTAAAACTCACCCAAGCCAATACATATATTCAACAGATTGCTCAACTGAACGGTGAAATCCGGCGCATCGAGAATGTCGGCGATCAGGCGAACGATTTGATGGATCAGCGGGATTTACTGGTCGACAAACTGGCCGAATTAGTTCAAATCGATGTCAAGATCGGCTCCGATGGTCTGTATGAGATTGCCTTAGTGAATGCAGACGGATCAGCCGGACAGGTGTTGGTGGATGAAAATGGTCCCCAGTTTTTTCAAACGACCACAGACAACACGGGTACAATAGATCCTTTAAACACAGTGACCGGCGGAGAAATTTACGGCATCATCCATTCCCGCGATACGCTTGTTGCCGCGTATCAAGAACAGTTGAACGCGATGTTTGCCGGAATCATTTTCGGTGAAGTCACGGTGAATATTCCCGCAGGAAGTGTGCTTCCCGTGGATGTTGAAGATGTGGACGGCCATACTTATCCGGCGGAAACGGCCGTACCTGACGGCGGCATCAAGGTGGTCGTCAATGGAATAAACGGACTGCTGCAACTCGGCTGGACGGTGCGGGAGAATGCCAACGGAGATGCGCAACAAGGCGTACCGCTTTTTGACGGATTTGATGAAAACAATTTCTCCATTCAGGATGTGCAATTAAATGATCAAATAGCGCATGATTTGGGTATGATCGCCGCCTCGTTTCGCATTGATGATGAAGGAAATGTCCTCAAAGGAAACGGAGACTTGGCCTTGGCCATCGCCCAGCTGCGGGACGGTGAGTTTCAGTTTGGGGACGAGATGTCGGGCACCTTTGATGAATATTTTCGTGCCGTACTCGGTCAATTGGGTGTGCAGACACAGGAAGCGACCCGTCAAACCAATAATCAGAAAGTGATTCTGAATGCCGTTGATCAGCGGCGGATGTCTGTCAGCGGTGTTTCATTGGACGAAGAGATGACCAACCTCATTCAATTCCAACATGCCTACAATGCTGCGGCCCGGATGATGACGACGCTGGATCAAATGTTTGAGACGATAATTAACCGTATGGGAGTGGTCGGACGATGAGAGTGACGCAAAAAATGTTGGGGTGGCAAACGTTAAACAGCATTAACAACAACCTTTCCCGCATACAAAAAATTCAAGAGCATATCAATACGGGCAAAAAAATCAACAGACCGTCAGATGATCCCGTCGGACTGAGCTACAGTTTGCGCTATCGCAGCGAAATCCGGGCGACTGAACAGTATCAACGCAATTTGGATTCGGCCATTTCCTGGCTTGATGTGACCGATACGACACTCAGCCAAGTCAACGATGTTTTGCAACGCGCCCGGGAACTGGCCGTCAAAGGAGCGAATGGCACAAATCCTGATCAAGCGCTGGAAGCGATCGCCGCTGAAATGGACGAACTGGCTGATGAATTATGGGAAATCGCCAACACGCGTTTTAACGGTAAATACATTTTCAACGGGCAAAGAACCGATCAGCCCCCTTATCCGTTCCCCCATTCCTATCTGGGGGATGAGCATGCCGGCGATTCTTTTGACAAAGGTCAAATTAAGTTTGAAGTGTCCCGCGGCGTGACGGTTCAGGTGAACTTTCACGCCGGAGAGATTTTCGGCTCGGTCGTGCCGGGTGACGGGGGTGACCCGCCCAAACCTGCTGAGAACGTCGATGCCGATGAAGACAATGCCTTTTATATTTTGCAGACATTGAGTCAGGCCTTTAGAGATGCGGATTTCGAGGCGGTCGATGATATGCTCGGTCGCTTGGACGCGAGAATCGACAAGGTGTTGGAAAAATGGTCTGAACTGGGGGCAAAACGCAATCGCGTCGACTTGATTGAACATCGCCTGCAGGACAACGATCTGAACATTCAGGCCTTGCTATCCAAAACGGAAGACGTTGATTACGCCGAAGCCATCACCAACTTAAAAATGGAAGAAAATGTGTATATGGCCAGTCTGTCCGTCGGCGCCCGTATTATTCAGCCCAGCTTGATCGATTTTTTAAGGTAATGTAGGTTTTCTGAGGGTCATATAATTTTTCTGAGGTAATGTACGTTTTCTTGGTAATGTAGGTTTTTTTGGTAAGTTTGTCTGGGCCATACAAGTGTTTCTAAGGTGATGAAAATGCATGTTCCGCCTCTAATCATTCAACAAACGCCCGGGAAAATTTTCATAGAGCAGGATCATGGGGGCGTGCAAATCGAACAACCTCCGGCCAAAGTGGACATGGACATTGAACAGCCGCGCTTAACGATAGAACATGAACAAAGCAAGCTGCTCATCGATCAATCGGCTGCTTTGGCCGCCTACGGCTTGATGTCCCCCATGCAAATGACCAGGCGCATTGTCGAGGCCATCCCTTTTGAAGACATCATCGCCAAAATGGCTCGAGACGGAGATCGACTGGCGGCCGTTCATCGTTCCACGCGCGTGATTGCCGAATTGGCCAAAGAACCTCCAAGACCGTTAACCGAATTGAATTATCCGTCTCCGCCCAGCACGCTGAATGTCAAGTTTGATTATCAGCCCGGTTCCGTTCGGATTGATGCGCAGGAAGGAACGGTTGATCTGAAGGTCACTCCTCAAAAAGCGGACATCACCCGCATCCCGGCCCGCGTCCGTATCGGTATGCTTCAGTATCCCTCCATTCAGATCGAATGGACGGGAAGGCTGATGGACGATAGGTTTTAAAAAACGGATGACCCAGCAGAAAGGATGATCCCAGAGAAGGGATGATCCCAGAGACGGGATGATTCGAGAAGAAGGGG
>CALBTX010000080.1 GCA_937967685.1 uncultured Bacillaceae bacterium
ACACTTTTTTTCACGCTGGGTGAGGTTTTGGCTATTCCTGGAAGTGATATCGTCATTGATGACATCGCACCACCAGACAAGAAAACGTTATATTTTGGTGTGGCCGAATTGAGAATTCTCGGTTTTTCAATAGGACCTGCATTTTTTGGATTTGTGCTTGAGAGCACGGGGTTCACTGCGATGTTTCTATCTGCGCTGCTGTTTGTCGCTATGTCTTGTTTGACATACTTATTACCTAAAACGAGTATTTTTGCAGATCATGTTAACAGTGGGGAAATACATGACAAAAACTCATAGGCTAGTTGCTAAAGCAAAGGGTGGTTACATGGACACAAAGGGTCGTCATGTCATTGCCGAACTTTGGGGATGTAATGTTCGTTTATTAAATGATGTTAACATTATTGAAGAAATATTTGTTACCGCGGCTGTGAAAACCGGTGCGGAAGTGCGCGAAGTGATATTCCATCAATTTTCACCCCATGGTGTCAGCGGAGTGGTCATTATTTCAGAGTCACATTTAGCGATGCATAGCTTTCCGGAACACGGATATGCGAGCATCGATGTGTACACCTGCGGTGATTTGGATCCAAATATAGCAGTCAGCCACATCAGCTTATGCTTTGCGGCTACAAGAATTAAAACGATAGAATTGGTGAGAGGTGTCGAACAAAATTTAGCGATGCAAATTTAAAATATTGAACAGCAATGGTTCAATTGATATAGACAGGTATGAAAAGCAAAAACAAGTGCTGAAAAGCAAAGGTGCTTCTTCAAATATCTGTCTTATTTTTTTTTATGGAACAACGGTGATCACAATGTCCTGTCACACTAATATGTCTTCTTTTGGCGATAAAATCGTAAGCGATCTGTCCTATGCCCAAAATTTTGGCCAAGAACAGGAAAGGTAAGAGGAGCCACAGAACAGGCACTCTCAAGCTGATCAACAAGAATGAGTCAAAACCTTCGTAAACGTCCTCGCGATTGTTTTTTTTGGACAACATTCTTTTTTCAGCCTGCTCTGTATTGAGTTGGTATTTCTTGACGACGTCCGCGTCCCTGAATGATTCGAACTGGATGAGATTCAGGTGATCTATTCTTTTGATGTTTTCCATCGCTTTGATACAAAAATGGCACCAGCCATCATAAAAAACGATGAGCCTTTTGTTGACCATTTTTTTCCCCTCACTTAGAAAAAAATTCTTTTATAAAAACATGCTTTTTATTATGAAAGTTCTTGTTGGGGATTGACAAACTTCCTGAAGTACTTTTTCAATTTCTCGATGAAGGATGCGATTTTCAAATACGCTTTTTTATAAGCGTCGTCATTAAATAACAGCAGATCGATGCAAATCATCGTCAGCCCGAAAGCCACCAGCCCCATGATCACCGCTATACCAAGATGAAATAGCATCGAAGTCAAGGCCATGATCCATTTGGTTGATTTGTTCCAAATCAGAAAGGGGAACGCAATTTGAAAGATCATCGTAAAATAAGTGATTGAGGTGAGAATGAATGGGTTGCTGTAAAAGTATGGCGCCAGACTGGGCAATGTAAATTCATCAATTTGTAAAACATAGTACAGGGCCACTCCATTATACCACATATGACCTTGAGCCTTGTACAAACCAGAGAACAAGTATAAAACGGCCAATTGCAGAACGCAGGCTAATATACTTATGTTATGCAGCGCGGAAAGAAACGGATGACTCTTTCTTACAGGTTTGCCGATGGTGAAATACGCACCCACATTGGCAAACAGCAAAAAAAATAAACAGATCGTCAGTATGTTGTTACCTCCATCAAGTACGAAAGGATTCCGTTCAAACAATGACCAAATCAGTATAAAATTGAGAATCCCCAACCACCGTGTTTTAAATCCAAGTGTATATAACAAAGCCACAATCATGCCCGTAAAATAGAGAAAATTAAAATATATCATTGAATCTGACAGTTGATATAATGAAAAGGAGTTCGCTTGAGCGACATTTTTAACAAAATTCTCGTATGGATAAACACCGTTTGGTCCCCAATAGAAATCCTTCTGAAAGACATGGAGGATGTAGAATAACGAAATAATCGTCCCAAACCCGATTCTCACTAAACTCGCTGCGATAAGGTGATGTTCCTTTTTCAAGTATTTATGCATTGTGTCAAGCATCAGATTAACCTCCGTGACCGTCTAAAGTAACCCATCACAGACGGTCAAGTATGATCTTATGGACCCTATAATCCTGTTACTTCAGCATAAGGCATCAGCGGCAAATCTAACATCGATTCTTCAGCGGTTTCATCCCCCGTAATATAGTCGTAGTAGTCAGCAAATTCATTGATATAAATTCTCATATGAATTTTGTCATAATGTTGGTTATATTTCTGATGAAGAACCATCGATGAAGTGTTTTTGAGAATGACGATTTCAAAAGGATAATCGCTCTCGCCGTCAATAGCTGCCTTGATCTCTTGTTTATACGCATCTTCATCCTTTGAATGTTTATTTAACGTTTCCACGACAGCAGTCGTTGTTTGTGCCAAGGCAAGTCTTAAAGGGGTGAACCGATTATGATGGAACTCCTCAACCAGGGGGGTGCTGACATTCACCCATTCGGTGAAACTTTCTTCCCCATCGGATCTTTCTGAATAGCCTCTGACCCATAAATAATTGTTCGTGCTGATCGGATTTGGCGCAAACAATCTCCAATTTTGGATGAATATCGGCGCCATATATGTTTGAATCATACCATCGTAATAGTATGTTATCGGATTATCTGGTGCATTATAAATGAGCGTCATACAAAAGTGAAATACCAAAATGAAAATTAAGATCATACACCAAGCTGTAAACAGCTTTTCCTTCGTTCGCGCTTTCACTCAGTTTACCACCCTTTAACACCGATGATATTTTCACACTCTCCCCCTGGGAAGGTTGGGAGAGTGTGAAGTTGCACCTACCTGCCAAATGCTTCTTTAATATCTTGGTTTTTCTCTTCAGGCAGGGATAAGCACAAGTGCATAAATTCCGCATTGGTGTTAGACAGTGCCTCCCAAGCGGAATCATAGACCTTTCCTGCCAACCAGCCGGCCAAAGTGCCCGCTAACCATCCGCCGATATTGTCAGGCGTTACCTCTCCCGTTGTACCGACATCATCATTCGGCTGCTCGTCAAAGCTTTCATAATCGACATGCGCATTGGCTGAGACCACCAGCGGTACCGCACACAAAAATCCGACAACAAGGGCTAAGACAATGAGTTTTCTGTTCACATCCTCACCTCCTTATTGCATACCAGATATAAAATATCAAAAAAATATTTCGAATTTATTTCAATTGATTGTCTAATTTTTTTCGGCAGCATTGTCTAATTCTTTTTGGCAGCTCTGTATTTGACAAATGCTTACATCATCCTTTGTCCAGGTGCACTTATTTGGTATTGATTTCAAACTTGTAACCCATCCCCCAAACGGTTTTTATGATTGAGGCATACGCCCCAAGCTTTTTTCGAATACGGGAGATTTGAATATCAATGGCCCGCTCATCTGGAATCGACTCGCTGCCCCATATCATGTTCATAAGGGTTTCTCTGCTGAAAACCTTTTCGGGATGAATTAGCAATATTTCCAGTAATCTGTATTCAGTAGGCGTTAAAGTGAGTTCTTGATTGAGTAAAACGACTTTCTTTTTCTCCCGAAATAGTTTAATAAAAGAGTAGTCTACACAACTGTCTGCTTGATGATGGATGTTGTATTTGTTGGACATCAGGTATTTTTTGATGAGATGATCGATTCTCGTAATAACGTAATCCTCATCTGCGGAACGCTTGATCACTTCATCGACACCCGCGCGCCAAAGCTCTTCCAGGACATGAATCTGTGTGTCGCTCATCAGAATGATGGGAATAGACGATGCGTTTTTGATCGTTTTGCAAACGCTCAATCCATTCATTTCAGGTCTGTTTTCTTCTATGAGATACAGATCCGGGTTCATGTGTGAGGAGAAAGATAATTCTTCAGGGTTGTTAGTGAGCAATAAATCATGATCCAACGACCAAAGCTTACCAATTAATTTAAAATTGGGCTTTGCGCTCGCCATTAATATTTTTGCCAAGCATATCAATCTCCTTTGACAGTCATACGCTGAACAGAACGATCTATGGTGAGCAGATATTATTGGTGAGCAGATTTTTGTGATGGGCAGATGATGATCCCCTATTTAACACCTTTCGTCTCGCCAAACAAATTTTCTGCCAGTACTTGGAAATTTGGGAAAACTGTCCCACAACGACATGAGGCTTTCAGACTTTACATTGACGTTACGTGATGCTGTATAGTGAATCTAGTTTAAAGAGGGAGGGTGCTAAGGTGGAATTTTATCCGATGCCGTTGTTTGTTAAACTTGCTGTTGAGAATATGGAACGTTCGCTTCATTGGTACACAAATGTTCTCGGTTTTGAATCCGTGTTTGAGTTGCCCGATGATGACGGCCAAGCGGTCATGGCTCATATTCGCGGCCAAAAGTACCAAGATATCATGTTAGTGTCAGACTCTAAATCACACGCAAAGCGTGTGAAGGGGCAAGGGGTTATTCTAAACATGACTGTCGATGATGTCGATTCGTTTGCTACTAGAGCAAATGAACTGAAGGCGGACATTGTGGAAGGACCTGTGGACCGTCCTTGGAACGCTCGAGAGCTTGTATTGAAAGATCCGGACGGTTATCTGATCACACTTTCAATGGTCATTGACAAACAGAAGACTTTTACTGAGGTGATGGGTCAGCCCGGTCAATAATCGATAAGATGCCGGACATAAAAAAGCTCTCCCTGAGTACACAGATTGTTGGTCCTCTGTCTGCCATGGGAGAGCGTGATTGACTTATTAGCCTTTCAAATGCTTTTTGGTCTGCCCTGTTCAATCAGATGCTTGATGAGACAAACATGATTATTCACCGTCTCCTTTTTCGGAGATTTCACATCCGTCGTCACCGCACGTTTCTCCCCCTTGGTCTTTGAGAGGGACAAGACGATCCTCAGCGATGATTTTTTCCAATGCTTGAACAAATACGTTGGTTGGCTGGGCGCGCCTGTCAGGGCGTATTTTTTATTTAGTAAAAAGATAGGTTCCTGTATAATGATAGTGAGTCCAATAGACTACAATCATGATCGAGGTGCTATCGTTGATAACAGGTGAGCTGCGCAACAAAGTGGACAAAATTTGGGAGACGTTCTGGACGGGAGGGATCACCAATCCTTTAACAGTCATCGAACAGTTTACATATTTGTTATATATCAAAGGCCTGGATGACCGTGAGAAACAAAGGGAAAAAGATCACGAGCTTCTAGGCCTGACATATGCCGGCTTGTTTCCGCCGGACAAACCTTATCTGCGCTGGTCTTATTTTTCCAACCTGGGGCCGGATGAAATGTTCGAGGTTGTCTCCCAAGAAGTCTTTCCATTTATTAAAAATCTGGGAGGAAATGATTCAGCTTATACGCAATATCTGCAAGATGCCGTATTCGTCATTCCGACACCGGCTTTGCTGGCGAAAGTTGTCGCGGGAATCAATGGTCTGCCGCAAACGACCAGTGCCGAGTCCAAACAAGACACGCTCGGTGATTTATACGAATATTTATTATCTAAACTGCAAACATCAGGGACGAATGGCCAATTTAGAACGCCCCGTCACATCATCGACCTGATCGTTCAGCTCATGAAGCCCGCTCCGGAAGATATCATCGTTGATCCAGCCGCCGGTTCCGCCGGATTTCTTGTGGCTGCCAGTGAATACTTGCGCAAACATCACAGTGACATGTTTTATGTACAGGGACTAAGGGAACATTTCAACACCAACATGTTCCACGGTTTTGAAATTGACAGCACCATGCTGCGCATCGGTGCGATGAATATGATGCTGCACGGGGTGGACCACCCCAATATTTCTTATCGGGACAGCTTATCTGATCAAAACAAAGATAGGGAACGGTACACATTAGTGTTGGCCAATCCGCCATTCAAAGGATCTTTGGATGATGAGTCTGTTGCGGGTGATTTATTGCAGGTAACGAAAACGAAAAAGACGGAGCTGTTGTTTTTAAGCCTTTTTTTACGTCTGTTGAAAAAAGGAGGACGCGCCGCCGCCATCGTGCCTGACGGTGTCTTGTTCGGCAGTTCCAATGCTCATAAAGCGATTCGCCGAGAAATCGTGGACAACCATAAGCTGGAAGCGGTGATCAAAATGCCGAGCGGCGTATTCAAGCCTTATGCCGGTGTGTCTACGGCGATTTTGATCTTCACCAAAACAGGTTCCGGGGGCACGGACAACGTATGGTTTTATGAGATGAAAGCGGACGGTTTTTCACTTGATGATAAGCGCACACCGGTGAAGGAAAATGATATCCCGGATATTATTGAACGGTTTAATCGCTTGGATGAGGAAAAAGACCGTAAACGGACGGACCAATCTTTTTTTGTTCCCGTTGAGGAAATTAGAGAGAACGGCTACGACTTGTCGATCAACAAGTATAAAGAAGTGAAGTATGAAGAGATAGAATATGAGCATCCGCACCTGATCATAGCAAAAATAAGAAGTTTGGAAGAAGAGATAGCAGCAGGCCTTGATGAACTACAGAAAGAACTTGAGGATGATTGCGCTTGGAAATCAGAACATTAGCAGAAGTGGCCGAGATTGTTTCCGGTCACGCATGGAAATCGAAGGATTTTAAGGATGATTCCCGCATCGGCTTGCCGATCATACGCATACAAAATGTGGGCAACCATGACGGTGATTACAAGTATTGGGAAAATGACTATGATGAAAAATTTCTCGTCCACAAAGGAGATATATTAGTCAGTTTGTCGGGTTCGGTCAAAATCGATTTGTGGTCCGGACCGAAGGCATTGTTGAATCAACGGATCGTTAAAGTGATGCCGAAAGCAGGCATCGATAACGAGTGGCTGTACTGGTCGATTAAATCGATCATCAATGACATTGAAAAACTCGCCAAAAAATCGATTATCGGGAATATTTCGGTGACGGATTTTAAGCAGATCAAAATAGGCGTACCGAGCTATGCCCGACAAAAGAAAATCGCTCATATCCTGCAAAAGGCGCAAAAGCTGGTCACAAAAAGAAATGAGCAAATTTCCCTGCTATCTTCATTAAAAGAAAGTATTTTTCTGGATATGTTCGGAGATCCAGCGTCCAATCCCCGGCAGTGGCCCAGCGTCAAAATGAAAGAGATCGTCGAAGATGTGGACAAAGTCAACCTGAAACAAAGAAATGACCGCATTGCTTATATCGATATTTCCTCCATCGATAATCTCTGCCATGAAATCACGACTTATAAAGAATACGTTGCTTATGAAGCGCCTAGTCGTGCCAAACAAGAGGTGCGTTGCGGGGATATTCTGCTCTCTACCGTCAGACCGAATCTCAAAAATGTGGCAATGATCACGGTGGACAAGGACAACCTGATTGGCTCCAGCGGTTTTTGTGTGCTTCGAACAAACGAAAAATGCCATCCCCAATTTTTGTTTTACTTTGTCAAATCGGATTACTTTACGAATCAATTAATGACGATATCGACCGGGGCCAGTTACCCAGCGGTCAAATCAAGAGATATCCTTGAGCAAAAAATGTATTTGCCGCCGCTCGCATTGCAAAAACAATTTGCCCGCCTGGTCAACAAGATCGACCATAAGCTCGGTTTATTTAAGCAGGGTTTGAGCTGGTTAGAGAAGCAGTATCATGCCTTGCTGCATCGAGCCTTTCAGGGTGAGCGATTCAAAGGCTAGCCATGTTGACCAATGAACGATGAAGTTGAGGTGCGATGAAATTGAGGTAACCATGAAGTTGAGGCA
>CALBTX010000081.1 GCA_937967685.1 uncultured Bacillaceae bacterium
GGCGGGACATTGGCAATTCCCGTGGAAGAATTTGAAGCAGATAACGGAGATCCAGCTACAACATTACCGGAATTGACAGCGGACAATTCTTATATCAATTGTTATATCAACGGCGTATTGCAAATGGATGGCATCTTCACGTATACGCCTGGCGGAACGGGTGAAGGACAATTGGAAATTATAGTCGATGAGGATGAAACGATTCAGGCTGATACACCCATTGTGCTGGAAATTGTCAATTATGATCCAGATTCCACGGTCGATATTGTCACGTAATCTTTCTTTTCGCCGCTCACTCGAAAAAAATTGTAGTAAATACTCCTCTCACTTGAGGGGAGTATTTCTTGTCTTAGGCCCCGTTTGCATTAAAGCCTGCTGACTCGCTTAATAGAACGTGTCGCAGGCTTTTTTCTTTTGGAAGTTCATTCCGGATCGGCTCGTCATCGATTGAGTTGTTTTCTGTCCGAATAGAGGGCAAGAACCGACTGCGCTTCGGACATCACTTTGTCCCGCAGTTCGGCAGGGGCGACCACTTTCACACATCCGCCGTAACTGAGAGAGATCTCGCATGCAGAATCTAAAGTTTCAAATTCTACCTCAGCCGGTATCCACCCGTTTTCCTCGGGATCCGTGTGCAAAACTTTGACGTAACGTTCCTGTTTCAACCGGTCCAGCCGATGTTTCCAAACGTTCAGCCTGGCCGGATAAGAGGGCAGGTTTTGCTTGAATCGTTTCGTTGACTGTTCCCAATAAAGCGCCAAATCAAAGTTGGCCGGCGGCATAAACGATTCTTCCAACATGATGGCGTGTAACATTTTCGATATCCGATATGTACGGAACTCGCCATCGATTTCAGCTACCATATACCATACGGACTGTTTGGCGACCAATCCGAGCGGATGGACGGTTCGTTCCACTGGTTCCCTATCGCGTTTGTAAGCAAAAAATAACTTGCGTTCTTGCCAAACCGCTTCCTGGACCAACGGCAAAAAAGGGTTCGTCTCGTTTGAAGAATGCCAACCGGTTCCATCGATATGGATTTTTTTCCGTATCATTTCGGTATGTTGCCGAATGGAAGATGGAGAGGAGGCGAGAAGTTTTTGAAATGCCGCGTCAAAATGCAATTTGAACCCTAAGTCGGTTAACAGTTTGGGATGCGAAGAGATGAGCAGGGAGAGAAACTCCTCCATTTTTAACCCGGTTAAGGACGTTCGATAATTTCCGGACAGCATCCATCCGCCGTCTCTGCCCCGTTCGGCATACACGGGAACCCCAGCCGAGCTCAGAGCGTCCATATCCCTAAGAATGGTCCGTTCTGAAACTTCCAGTTTTTCAGCCAGTTCTTTTGTGGTCAGTTTATGTTCGTTTTGCAGGATCAGTAGAATGGAAAGCAGTCGATCGGCTCTCATCCAAACCTCCAAGGGATGTTATTTATTTCATTATAGCAAAAATATATGACAGCAGGTGTCATCATTGAAACGTTATACTATCGTTGTCAAGCCAATATTGAAGGAGTGAAAAACGAATGAGCAAACCGTTAAGAGGAAAAGTAGCCGTCGTGGCCGGTGCGACGCGCGGTGCGGGAAGAGGAATTGCTGTGATGCTTGGGGCGGCCGGAGCGACCGTTTATTGTACGGGACGCAGTGTACGCGGAAAGCCGTCCGACTTGAACCGTCCGGAAACGATAGAAGAAAGCGCGGAATTGGTGACGGCCTCTGGCGGGGTGGGAATTCCGGTACAAGTGGATCATCGTGAGGAAGATCAAGTGAAGGAGCTGTTTGTGCGGATCAAGGAAGAGCAGAACGGTCGGCTGGATGTCTTGGTGAACGATATTTGGGGAGGGGAACGGCTCACGACGTGGAATACACCTTTTTGGGAACATTCCCTGACGGACGGACTGCAAATTCAAGAAAGAGCCGTCCGGACGCACATGATTACCAGCTATTATGCCGCCCCACTGATGGTCGCCAACAAAAAAGGGCTGATCGTTGAGATCACCGACGGAGTCGATTATCGGTACAGGGGTAATCTCTATTACAGTCTGGCGAAAATTTCGGCGATCCATCTGGCGCAGGCTATGGCGGAAGAACTGCGTTCGCACCATGTGGCCGCGCTTGCCGTCACCCCCGGATTTTTGCGTTCCGAGGAAATGTTGGACTACTTCGGAGTCAAGGAAGAGAACTGGAAAGATGCCGTGAAAAGCGGAATGCCTCACGCCGAGCATTTTATGGCATCGGAGACGCCGTTTTTTATCGGAAGAGGCATAGCCGCGCTGGCAGCTGATCCTGATGTTTTCGGGAAAACAGGTCAGTCTCTGGGGAGTTGGAACCTGGCGGATGAGTACGGGTTTTCTGATGTTGACGGCAGAAGACCTCATTGGGGCAACTATGCAAAGGAGCATATTTTTTAGGTTAAAGCGAGTTTATTAGGTTCAAACGTAAGGGGATCGTCTCACCTCTATTAAAACCGGGGATGAGATGGTGCCCTTTTCCTTCAGTTTACTGGGTGGCTTCGAGGCTTTTTCCGGCGTGCTCACGGTTTTCAAACGTGAATACTTGGGGCTGACAACAAGTGATGTTCAGGGTGGTATCCAGGACATACCATGTTAAAGGTGCGCTGAGCGTCGTGTTCATAAAAAAATCATGACAGATCGCCTGTAACACCTCTTCACCAAGTTGACGATGGCGAAGTCATCCACAGTGAGCACAACAGGCCGTTTCAAAGTTGTCCTCCGGCAATATTAAGCGATAGACCTTCTTGGAATCGTTAGGTTTGTGGCAGTAG
>CALBTX010000082.1 GCA_937967685.1 uncultured Bacillaceae bacterium
TATGTCGAATCCATCTATAACAGAACGCAACAATGGCATAGACTCTTACAGAACGTGATAATGCCATAGACTCACTTTACACGTTTAAAACCAAATATGCTCAAAACTGCATAGAGTCAAAACCGAATATGCTCAAAGCCGCATAGACTCAAAAACAGGGGCATATAAATGCAAATACGTATCCAATGAGCAGTGCATTTCAACGCAGGTCTAAGCGGCGCATTGAAACTCATTTAAATGGCACTCTCAATTTGGGTAAATTTTTGGGGTGAATTTGGGGTAATGGGTTTTCCAGAAGACTCGGCTGGACTTGAGAGACGTTCAGCATTATGATGTGAGTGAGAGAACATCAGTGTCGGAGGTGAAGTCAGTGAAGGTCTCCTTTATCGGTTTGGGCATTATGGGCGCTCCCATGGCCCGCCATTTACATCAGGCCGGCTATTTATACCGGGTGTACAACCGAACGGCATCCAAAACAAAACCGTTTGAAGCGTTGGGGGTAGAAGCGGCACAGACACCACAAGAAGCGGCGGTCGATGCCGACGTGATCATCACCATGGTTTCCGATTCACCGGATGTGGAAGCAGTGGTTCTCGGCGAACAGGGAGTCATCCACGGGGCCAAACCGGGTGCAATCGTGGTGGATATGTCTTCCATTAATCCGGAAGTGTCCAAAAACATCGGGGCCAAATTGGCGGAAAAAGGGGTTGAATTCCTCGATGCCCCTGTCAGCGGCGGGGAAAAAGGCGCAATCGACGGAACATTGGCAATCATGCTCGGCGGAAAGGAGGACGTCTTCCAAAAAGTGCGTCCCGTGCTGGAAACAATGGGGTCCAGCATTGTTCACGTCGGACCGCTCGGGGCCGGCGGCTATGCGAAACTGGCCAATCAGATCATCGTCGGCCTGAATATCCAGGCCATGTCCGAAGCGTTCTATTTGGCCAAACGGGCCGGGCTGGATTTTGAAAAATTGTATGCAGCCATCCGTCACGGTTTGGCCGGAAGCAAAGTGCTGGACATGAAAATTGATAACTTGAAAAAAGAACAATTTCAACCCGGATTTAAAGTTGCCTTGCATTTGAAAGATTTGAACAATGCGCTCTATGCGGCGCAAAGCCAGGGCATCTCCCTGTCTTTGACCGAAGAAGTGCAGCAGATGATGAAAGACATGACGGAAAAAGACATGGGCGATCTGGACCATTCAGCCTTATATCGCTACATATCCGCAAAAGGAGGAAATGATTAAGATGAAATATTTTGTTGTCTTGTTACCGACTTTGGACGCTGAAAAAAGCAACGAGTACCGCCCGCAGCACTTGGAGTATTTGGAGCAGAGAAGAAAAGAAGGACATATATTTGCCAACGGACGGTTTAAAGACGGTTCCGGAGGGATGGTCATCTATATGGCCGAATCATACGAACAAGCAAAGTCTTTCGCTGAAAACGATCCATTTGTCATTCACAAGGCGAGAAGTTACGAAATTCATGAGTGGGATATCGTCACGGATGCGGTCATTCCCGAATAAAGGAGCGCATTGAGGCCATGAGCGACAAAAAAATCAAAGCGGCGTTCGTGCAGTTGGATTCAAAGCTGGGGGATGCAGCGGCAAACATAGACCGCTTGCAAACCTTGCTGGACAAGGCTGTGGCTGAACAGGCGGATGTTGTCGTCTTTCCCGAGCTGTGGGATGTCGGCTTTTTCCCCAAAAATATTGCTGAACTGGCTGAAGAAGAAGAAAACCATTCCGCTTTGGAATGGATGCGTCAGGCCGCTAAAACCCACCGCATCAATGTGGTGGGCGGCTCCATCGCCGTCAAAGACGGGGTGAACGTTTTCAACCGGGCCTATGTGTTCGACCGGGAGGGTCGGGAGCTGGCCCGGTACGACAAGACCCATCTGTTTTCCCCCGGTCGGGAAACGGACTATTTCACACCCGGCCAAGAGACAGCCGCTTTCGAACTGGAGGGCGTCCCTTCTGGGGTGATCATTTGTTATGACATGCGTTTTCCCGAACTGATGCGCAAGCAGGTATTGAACGGGGCCAAAATGATGTTCGTCCCTGCCCAGTGGCCTCACCCCAGAAGCGGACATTGGCTGACGTTGGCCCGGGCCCGGGCGATTGAAAATCAAGTGTTCGTCGTCGCGGTGAACGGCTGCGGCAAAGCGGGGGCCTTGCAATCCTGCGGTCATTCAGTCATTTATACGCCCTGGGGTGAAGAAGTCGTGGCCGCCGGGGAAGAAGAAGGCGTCTATACGGCCGAGCTTGATCTTCGACTGGTCGATGAGGCCAGGGGTAAAATTCCCGTTTTGGAGGACCGCAATTTGCAGGCGTACTAGATAAGGGTACTAGGCAAAAGTGCGAGACTGCCAACATTTACTAGTCCTTTTTTACTAGATTTCTTGTAAAATATCCCCTAGATTGGTAGTTATTGAACGAAAACTATCAATGGACACCCAAAATAACACCATCTAGGGAGGAGAAGTGATCTTGAATCCAGCACGTTTACGTTCCAAGTTGTTGTTGCTCTTGATCTTGTCTGTGGCGGTTGCCACCGTTGGCTGGGACGCCGATGTAAGCGCTCAAACCGGAGGCACATCCATTGCCGGTGAAAAAGCGAAAATTGTCGGTACGGTGAATTTTAGAACCGCGCCGTCGACTTCCAGCAGCCGTTACGGCGTCTTAACACCGGGAACAACCGTCCGGATTGTCGAAGAAGTCAATGCACACTGGTTGAAGGTCAAAGCGAAAGGCAAGGTTGGCTACATTTCCGCCTATCCGCAATATGTCCAATATTCCGGTAATCAACAATCTTATCAATCCAAGTCCAAAGGTTCAAAGTCCACGGTTCATTCATCCGCGCTTGCTGACCGCATCTTGAAAACGGGTGAACAATATTACGGAACACCGTACCGCTTTGGCGCCAATTACGGATCCGGTTATTTTGACTGCTCATCGTTCGTCCAGCACGTCTACAAGAAAAACGGGATTGATTTGCCGAGAACGTCCAGACAGCAGTCAACCAAAGGTACATACGTCAAAAAGGAAAATTTGAAAAAAGGAGATCTGCTCTTCTTCTGGACTCAGGCCACGGGTAAGGGCAAAGTCGGACATGTTGCCATCTATGCCGGAAACGGAAAAATCCTGCACACGTATGGTTCTCCGGGAGTGACGTACAGCAATTTCAGCGGTTACTGGGAAAAAACGTACATGGGAGCCAAGCGAGTCATTCGCTGATTGACTGCTCACATGAAGGATAAAATGAGCTGATCTAAAACGAGAAGGTTCTGCCTGCGAACATCCGGCCGTCTTGGCAGCGTTGGCGCTGGCAGAACCTTTGCTTTGACAATAAATGGTTTTGCCGTTTCTTGTTTCAACATTATTTTGCTTTGGAACATGTTCGTTGCCCAGGCAGTCAGGCCTAAGGGCCGTCAGCGGAGCGGACATCTTCACGTTTCCATTGCCCGCCGCCGAGCCACAGCGTTGGTTTGCCCGTCGGTCCTCGTAAATATTGAAAGGCGACCATGCCGTTATGGAAGCATAAATTCAAACTCGGGATGTTGTCCATGGCCACCCGGCCGTATAACTTGCCCAAGTCAGTGATGGCCCGCTGGATCATTTCACTGCCGATATCCTGGTTACGGTAATGGCGGTGGACGGCAATAAACGATTCATCAATGCCGTAGTTGACGACAATGAAAACCCCGACTAACAGTTTGTTGTGCAAACCGTAAATCATAAAATTTCCTTCCCGGTTCACATCTTCCTTCCCGGCTTGCCTTAACCAATCCATACCCGCTTTGGTGATCCGTTTGTCCCCGTGTTTGCGGAAAAAAAGAAGCAAATGTTTGCGGTGCCTTTCCAGATTTCTTTCAGTTAGCTTTAACCAGCGTATCATATCTGACGCCCTTTCCTGATTGAATGAAGGTGAGGTAGTAAGCGTAGCCGATCAAGTTTTCCAGGGATCGTCTGCGAATGAGAGGCTCATCGAACTTCATCGGTTTGGCATTCGCTTCAAAAAACCATAATTTCCCCGTCGTATCCAAGCCGATGTCCATGGACATTTCACCGAGATGGCCGTAATGCTGTTCCAGTTCATGGGCGATGGCCAAAGCTAACTGTTCGACCTGGTTCTGGACTTTGTCTGTTTCCGCTTCGGACAGCATATAGCCCAACACTTCTCGCGGATTGGCGATTCTCCCCCCGCGGGGGACATGGGTCGTGATCCGGTTTTCTCCTGCCACGCGAATGCCCAGACCTGTCAGCTGCCATTCGCCGCTTCGGTCTTTTTGCACGAGGGCACGGAAATCGAACGGGCAGCGGTCGATCTGGGTGAGAGAAACGGCTTCCTGGATGATATACGATGGTGAGCTGCGGTATTTGCGGAACCAGCGCCACACTTGTTCAAAACTTTTGGTGCGCAGCTTTCTCGGTGCTTTTCCCGTTTGGACAATGAGATGATAATCATTGTGTTGAGGGCGGCTTTCGACTCTCATGATGCCTGAACCGGCCTTTCCTTCTGTCGGTTTTAGGAAGACCTGTTTCTTTTTGCGGAGCATCTGCCGCAGATCGTGTCTGTTCTGTAAGGCGGTCGTTAAAGGCAAGTAAGGGCTCAGGTGCGGTGAACGCTGCAGGAGACGGATTAAATCTTCCTTGTTGAAAAAATGAGGATTGAACAAGGTGACGCCTTTTGTCTTTTGCAATTTGTGAATACACTCGCGCATATCGTCCTGATTTTCCAAATGGCGCAAAGGAATGCGGTTATAGACGACGTTGGGCATAGGGACGACGGCTCTGAGCCATTGTTTGTGCCGCGAATGATACAGATAGGCGTGGATCGTGCCGTTTTCCCAGTTGATTTGCTCCGGGGTAAAAACGAAGACGATCCCCCCCATTCGGTAACCGGTCTGGATGATATCAATAAAATTGGACCGGACCCCCAAAAATGATCCGTTTCTGCCTGAGGCGGTCAATATCCCGATTAATGGTCCGATAACCGGCTTCCCTCTTCCGAAGTGCAGGTGAGCGTTCAGGGGGATGTGTCTGGAGCTGGATGCATGGGAGGCTCTCTCCAGCGTGATTTGTAACGGCACTTGGGCGGCTCCCCAATAAACGATTCGCTGCTTGACTCTTGGAACGGATTTCGTCAGGATCTGCCATCTGCGATTCAAATAATCATAGGCCAGCTTTCTTTTTTCGACGGGACTCATGAAGAGGTCACATCCTTTGTCGTAAATTCTGATAAATAGAGTGCATAGTCCAAAATCAAATTGCGGGTCATTTGTTCACTTTTTTTCATGCTGGAATGAAGGAACACGTGTCTGCCGGGTTTGGAGTTGGCTTCAAACATCCACGGATGGCCGTGCTCATCGATGCCGATATCAAAGCCGAATTCGCCGAAATGTCCGGGCAAACTGTCTTCAATCGCCGACGACAAGGTGAGCACCGCGTTTTCCAATTGCTGCAGCACTTTCTCCCGTTCCGCTGGGCCGAAGCATCTGTCCAGCACGTCTTTGTAAGAGAGCACCTTTCCCCCGGTGCGCATATGGGTGGTGACACTGCCTTTGCCGGCGATTTTGGCGGCCACGGCGGTCATGTTCCAGTTGTCGTGCCGGTTTTTGTTCGTGTGCACTCGAAAGTCGATCTGTCTGTCCTTTAATTTGAGCAGACGAATGCCCTGCTGGGCGATGTATGTCACGGAAGAACGGTTGAGAATGTGGTTTAGGACTGAAGCCAGATCGGGGAATTTTTTCAATTTGTTTTCATTTCCCTGGCGGTAACGGATGAAAAATCCTTGTCCGGGCACGTGATAGAGCTTCAGGATGCCCAGACCCAAACTGCCGTTGGCCGGTTTCAGATAAATCATCCGGTGTTTTTCGAGCAAGTAGGTGATCTGCAAAGGCGTCGGATCGAAAAGTGTTTCGGGGATAAATGGCTGAGCCTCTTGCCGGTCCTGGATGCTGCGGTGAATGGTCCATTTGTTAAAAAATCCGGGATTAAAGATGCGCACGCCGGATTGTTCCAGGACGCGCCTCGCTTTTTGAACCGCCGGTCGGTTTTCTGCGGTTCTGTTGGGCACCCGGTCAAAGACAACGTTCGGAAAAGGCACAACAAATTGCTGCCAGACGTGGATTCCCTTATCCTTCCGCAAAAATGTGGCTCTGATCTTTTTGTTGTTATCGTCAATATCGTTCGGTCCGAACACGAAGTAGGAGGAGGGGATTTGCGCTTGCGAAGCCAAGAAGCGTTTAAACAGCCCCGTGCGAGCGCCAACGGGGAAATGTGTGCTGCGCTGCACGCCCGTTGTCAAAATGCCGACCAGCGGTCCGATGCTTAACTGGTTTTCCTTTAAACTGAAATGAACGGGATGAGCACAAGGCAAAGACAATGCCTTCCAGACCGGTGCGGAAAGGACGACATTATTCGTGCGCTTAAGCCTTGCCGCTTTGGCTTTCGTTCGCATTTGCCCGTATTGCACGGTGATGGTCTGTCCGTTTTTGAGGCCGGAAAGCAACTCAGGACATAAAAAAATGCGCGGCTGCGTCTGTTGACTTTTTTTGATCCACCCAATGGTCAGCTTTGCCATCGTTCATACTCCCTCCGACATGCGTGAAACATATTGGGCATAACGAATCGGTGCGGACAAAGAATGGTGGAAGACTTGCCTGTTGCCAGTCAGCTGAAACGATTGGCGTCCGGGCTTTGAATTCACTTCCAAAATCCAAACCTGTTGGTTGTGGTCGATCCCCAGGTCAAGACCCAATTCAAGCAATGTGCCGTGTTGCTTTTCCAACTGGCTGGGAACCGTTTGGGCGATGAAGCGTATATCTTCTTCAATACGATCCACTTTAGCTGGAGGAAAATGTTTTTGTAGAAATGGCCCGGCCTCGACGGCCGTTCCTCCTCCGTGCAGATTGGAGGTCAACCCGCCTTTTTTTCCTTGGCGGATCACCCGTCCGGTTTCTTGCCAGCGCCCTTTTTCATCCTTCTGCAAGAGCAGGCGCAAATCAAACGGTGTTTGGTCGGCCGTACAAAGTGTCAAAAATGGTTGCAGCACATAAGGATGCCCCTTGATATATTTTCTGAGCCAGCGTTCACAGGCGCGAAAGGAAGCGAATGTTTTGGAAAAAAGTTGATTATGAAACGTTCGCCCTCTGGCCTGAATGGACGCCTTATCCAGACTGACCTTGATCACACCTTTGCCATGGCTTCCCGAAACAGGTTTCAAAAAAATGGCTCGGTGTTCGCGCAGTTTGTCTTTCCAATTCGTTTGCGCGTCGACATAGATCGTTTCCGGCAAATAAGGCCTCAGTTTGGCGTGCTCTTTAAGCATGTGATACACCTTCCATTTTCCAGGCAAGCCTTTGGCTAATAAAACGGACTGTTTTTCTTTCTGCAGCCGCTTGAGCAACGGCTGCAGACGTCTCAGTTGAGCGGCGCTGGTGTAGAAAATGCGATCATAAATGAGAGCGGGGAGGGGATATTTGTTTTTTTTCCAACGCTCACCCGTCCAGCGGTAGCCGAGAACCATATTTTCCTCCCACAGGATGTTTTCAGGGGAAAAAACGGTCACTTTCATTCCTTTTTTTTCAGCGAGTAACGTTAAATATTTGTAAAATCTTTTTTCCAGAAAAGGCGGTTCCGAATTTTTCACGTAATCGACCACGATGCCCAGATGAGGTTGAACACGTGCCATAAGAACACCTCATTTTTTATCATACTGTGTTAAATACAGGGTGTAATCAAGCAAGCGGTGTACGGAAGGGCGCCCTTTGCGAGCGGCGCGCGAAGGACGCAGCGAATCATCCGTTTTCGAAGGTTTGGAGTTCACTTCGAGAATATATATGTGCCCGTTCTTGGTCAGTGCCAAATCAACGCCCAGTTCTCCGAATTGTCCCTGATAAATGCGCTCAATGACTGCACACACTTTTTTGGCGACGGTGACCAACTTGTTTCTGACGGTCTTCGTTTGGGGAATATGACAACGTTGCAAGATGTGGGTCACCGAACTGATTTCTCCGCCCCGGGCCACATTGGATACGAAACGGTGGGTCGGTCCCATCCGGGCCACCATGGACGTGACGGCCCACTCCCCCCGTTGGTTTTTTTGCATGAGCGCTCGAAAATCAATGGCCCGCTCATCCAGGTGCAGAATAGGGATGCCTTGTTGAACGATGTAATATTTGCGCCGGATGCGTTTGCTCAAATATTGATAAAGTGAGTGCAATGATTTGAATTGTTTATGGATTTCACCGTTCAATGTCGTATATTGGGAGGTAAAGCCCGTCATTCCCCGTGAGATGCGGTAAATGCCTTTTCCTAATGAACCGTGAATCGGCTTGACAAAAACAACCGGATATTTTTGCAGCATCTGGCCTAAAATGGCATATGATTCGAATCGTTTTGTCTCCGGCAGATGGCGGGCCAATTGTTCATTCGTTTTCAGATGTCCGTACACTTCCCATTTGTTTAAGAAGGTTTGGTTGAAAAAAACGATGTGTTGGGCGGCCAACGCCTGCTTCATCGTTTGAAACGCTTCTGTTCTTTCCACTTTCCGGGAAGTGATCCGATTATAGACGACGTGCGGTAAAGGAAAGGAACTCTTTTTCCATTTCAGGTTGGACACGGTCCATCCGCTGACCAGGCCCTGATCACCGATCAAATCGGATAAGGAGACGACATAGGCCAGGACATATCTGCTGCGGGCCAGGCGAATGACTTCCTTCATGAAAGTGTCCAACGGTGCAAAGGGAATGTGGTCTGACGTTTGGTTGATTAATATGGCCAGCACCGGACCGAGTCTGAGTTCCCGAGAGGAAGGCGCATAGCGGATGTGCAGTTGGCTTTGGTCCGGAATACCTAAATGCTGGGCCGCGTCGGGGTTCATCAGTATTAAAGAAGACTTCGCGCTGTTTCCCAGACAAACGACCTGTATATGCCGGTTGGAACAGCGTAATCTGATCGGATAACCGGCGGGAATCTTCATCTTTTTCAGCATCCATTTCGGAAAGCTGACCACAGGTACGTCTGTGTCGGTATGAGCATGATGGGAGATCATCACCTGTATCGGGTTCATCTTCGCAGTTCTTCCTCTCTTTGTACGCAAAATCGGTACTATAGATTATGTGCACACGCTCATCAAGGTGAAACATTCGCACAGGTTGGGCTGGCGGATCGCTGAACCGAGACGCCGAACATCGCATAAGTTGGGCATAGTTGGGCTTCAATGGCCTGCTCAATCAGGGGTTTGAAGGGCATATACTTATGTATGGTTTCAATTTAGCGCCACATGGTCTCACTTTGGGAGATACGCTTTGAAGGTCATAGACTTATGTATGGTTTCCCCTGGCGTCAAAACCGTTTTCCGGGGCTGTAAAAATGATTGGCATCCCGGGAAAAAGCGGGGGAAGCACATTTTCGGCGCAGAAAGGGGTGTATGGAAGATGCATGTCCTTTATTTTGCTTACGGTTCGTGTATGGATGAGACGGATTTTCGGCGGACCGTACCCGAATTCCATATATGCGGCCGCGCCCTTTTGCCGGATTATCGGCTGGTGTTCAGCAAGTTTGGGTCCGGCAGACAGGGAGGGGTGGCGGATATCATTCCGGCTAAGGGTGATCACGTGCAGGGGGTGTTATATCTTTTTGATGAGGTCTTCCTCCCGGAATTGGATCTGAGGGAGGGGGTTGCAGAAGGCATGTATGAGCGGATTGAGATTGATGTGCTGATCAGGGGCTGTCGGCAACGGGCGTACACGTATCAAATCATCGACAAGGAAGCGAAGGAAGTCAGGCCATCAGCAGCTTACGCACGTCTGATCTGGAACGGAATGAGTCGGTTTGCGACACCTGATTATCAACAGCGTTTTCAGACACGTTTAAAACAGGATTTCGGCCTGTGCCTGCCTTCCAATGCTGAAAATGACCGGCGTCAGCGTTAAAAAAAGTTGAAGTGACGGTGTGTTTGATGCAAGCTTATGATAAGGAGGTGTCAGCAGGTGGCAGGGCGGAACAACAAAATATTGGGTGAAAAAAGGCGTCAGTTTGTTTTGCGGTGGTTGAAAGAGAGTGACGAGCCGATTACGGCGAGTACCCTGGCGGAGAGAGCCAATGTCAGCCGGCAGGTGATTGTTCAGGACATCTCCCTCTTAAAAGCCAGAAATCATCCGATTGTCGCCACTTCCCAGGGGTATGTCTATATGGACAAAGCATCAGCCGAGAAGCGGCCCACTTGTATTGTTGCCGTCAGGCATCTTCCGGAAGAGACCGAAGATGAACTGAACATTATGGTGGATCACGGAGTGTTTGTCCGCGATGTCATTGTCGAACATCCGGTCTACGGGGAAATCACCGCTTCCCTCATGCTCCGCAATCGCCGGGATGTGAGCAGATTTATTGAACGGGTCAAGGAGACGAACGCAGCTTATCTCCTGGAATTAACGGCAGGATTGCATCTGCATACGCTGGAAGCGGAGTCGACCGACCAATTGGACGAAGTGTGCCAAGCCTTGGACAAAGCGGGTTATTTGGTGTCTTCCAGTTCCTGATATTGAGATAGGTGAACACGGCCTGAACACTGATAGTATCGGACATATGGTCCCGAACTCAAGATGATCCACCGCATCGTCGGCGCACCGCAAAACGGCCCTCAAATAGACCTTGCTTTCTATCCGCGGTCAGTGTAGGGTTGAAATGGATAGTGTTTTCGGTTCTTCCTTGTTAAGGAATAAATTCATGAGATGACGGGGCGATCATAATGATTTATCAACTTAAAGTGACGTTAAAACATACCCAACCTCCCATTTGGAGACGGCTGCAAGTGTCGGCAGAAACGACTTTTTTTCAACTACATCACATCCTGCAAGTCTCCTTTGACTGGTTTGATGTTCATTTACATAGGTTTGAAGTAGCGCATGTTCCGGAGCATAAAAGGGATGTTCCTGAGCATACACCGGGCGATTCGTATGATTTATTTCACTTCCTGCGGGCTTCGGCAGCTGAAGTGGCCGAAATCGGCGATCCCGAACAAAACGAGGGTTGGGGTTTGTTTTTCAATGAGAAGCAAGAAAAATTAGCGGACTGGCTCAGACAGGAAAAAGATCGAATGACCTACACGTACGATTTCGGAGACAATTGGGAACATCTCATCGTACTGGAAAAAGTTTTCCCTGCGGAACCGGGGGTAGACTATCCACGGTGTGTGAAAGCACGCCATATTGCTCCTGAAGAGGACAGCCGTGGTCAGTGGCTGGATAAGGAGTGGGTAGAGGAAAATCCCGATCATCAGACAGAGGCTGCAGCGAACCAAAAAATACAAAAGGAAATCAATGAACTTCTTCGTGAAATGGATGATGTTGTCCAAGCTCCTGTTTCATTTTCTGTCAAGGACAATCGTGAGGATTGGAAGGCACTATACGAAATGGCTGATCAATTCAAACGATTAAAGCCTTGGCAGTGGATGAATGATTTTCATATGTTTGCAGTCGTTGATCCGGAGAGTGAAGAGACAGGGTATTGTTGTGTCATGGGTGAAGAAGGAGAAGTTTACGGATTGGCGGTATATGTCGGTGAGCAAGGTTTTCGGTCTTTGATTGAGATCAGTGAAGACGCCGAGAATGTGAACCCTTACATGCAACGGTCATTATTACTGTCACTGGAGAATCGCTCGGATTTGGCGGTGGAAGACTATCGTCAAATTAAAAATCTCGGTTTGACCTATCGCGGTCGGAACGCTTGGCCGGTTTTTCGCAGTTTGTCCCCGGGTTACGTGCCTTGGTTTCTCGAAGAGTGGGAGGTCCGTTTTTTAAAAAATTGTTTGGAACAGGTCATTCATGTCAGCCAACGAATCAAGAAAGAACCACAACTGCTTGATGTTGGTGAAAATAGCCTTTTTGCCCGCATCGGCCAGCAAACGGAAGATGGATACAAATGGGTGGACGGTTCTGTTTCTAACGCAGTGGAAGCAGAGTATGAGTATATCTATTGTTATATTTCCGAAGGGGAATTGAAATATATTCGCCGCTCATACCCTGTTAAAGAGGAGATCTTGGAGTGCGATATCTCCTTTTTTCCAGAACCGGTACAAGTTCAGGCGGATGAGCGTCCTTATTTTCCTCGTATGTATTTATGTTTGGACACTCGTTCAAGAATGGTTATCGATTACACATTGGTTCATCCTAATCACGCGACCGAGCAAATTCAACAACAGTTTGTGGAACTGATTCAAAAATTGAAGTTTATACCTCAAGCCATTCACATTGATAATGAAGAAACTTATATGACACTGATTCCACTTGCCGATCAGTTAGGCATCAGGTTGATTCATACTCGTTTGCCCCATATTCAGGAAGCAAAAGAAAGCATGTTCTCAAGTTTCTTCTAACCGTTCGCCAAGGAGTCTTGTACGACAAATGAAAATGTTTTATTGTCTCTTGACGCAATTGTCTTCACGAAAAATCATCTCCAAAACCGCCGGCAAAGCAGCCAAAGCGAGGTGGAGCAGACGGCTGATTCCCCATTTTGCCAGGGTCTATCAAATTGACATGGACGAAACGGAAAAAGAACAACATGAATATCCGAGCTTAAACGCCTTTTTTACCCGCAGGCTGAAAGAAGGCTGCCGGATCATCCATCCGGCGGAGGATACGGTGATCAGTCCTGTCGATGGCCGAATCACGGCCTTCGGGGCCATTGAAGAAGGAAGCTTTTTTCATGTCAAGGGCCAGCGGTACTCACTGGCGGAATTGTTGGCGGATGAACATAGAGTGCGCACGTATCGCCATGGACAGTATATTGTCATCTATTTAAGCCCTGCGGATTACCATCGCATTCATGCACCCGTCTCCGGTCACATTCTTGGCCATGCCCCCCATCCGGGAACCGTGTTTCCGGTCAATCCGTTCGGCATGATGCATATCAAAAAAGTATTAAGCCGTAATCAGCGCCTGATCACGTACATACAAAATGAATATACGGAAGTGGCCGTTGTTAAAGTGGGGGCGCTCAATGTGGCCAGCATTCAACTGAGCGATCGGCTCACTTCAAGAGAAGTGCGGAAAGGAGACGAACTCGCTTACTTTGAATTTGGTTCCACGGTTGTTTTGTTGGTGGAAAAACATGCTTTTCAATTCCATGAACATCTTCAAGAAGGCCAGCGGGTGAAGATGGGGGAAGCCATTGGGCGATTGACTGATCAATAGATTTTAGTCCAGATGGGAGTCTGTCTTATGCAAATACAACCTCTTTTCCGCATTCAAAAAGCACTGGATCAAAAAATCGTCCGTAAGCATCACCTTGAAGGTCGGAATCTGTTGCCGGCCAAGGTGATGGCTTTGCGTGTCGAAGTTGCTGAACTATGCAATGAGACTCGAATTTTTAAATATTGGAGTCTGAAAGACCCTTCAGCGCAAGAAGTCATCTTGGAGGAATTTGTCGATTGTTTGCATTTCGTTCTCTCCATCGGTTGGGAAAAAAATGAACAGGGCCAACCGTTCAAAAAGGATTTGGTGGAGGATGCAGGGGAAATGACCGGAGGAGCGTCTGCGGGCTTAGAAAACAGCGAGGGGTTAAACACTGAAGGGTTGATTGTCAAGAAAAGGATCACGGAAAGAGACGCCGAGGGAATGGCGGCTGAAGCGTCCGCTGTCAGGGGGAATGAAGACACCTTTCATCAGTTTGAGCGCCTGTTCCGCCAAATTGATTGTTTTTCCCGCCAGCGAACGACACAAAATTATCGTTTGCTTTTTCAAGCGTTGATCGATTTGGGACAAACGCTCGGTTTCAGCGAAGAAGATATTGAACAAGCGTATTTCGACAAAAACCGGGTCAATCATGAGCGTCAGGAACAAGGTTACTAGCTGTTTGCTCAGCCTCAGTCATAGTGGCTATCTCACTCGTTTCTCTTCCTAAGGGTCTCTCACTCGTATCTTTCCTTACGTGTATTTTTTTTGTTACCGCTTTCGGCAGAGCTGTCCAAGCGCATGATTTTTTTGATAGAATAGTGATAGATAGAATGGTGATAGATAGAATAGTGGTAGAAAACAGTGGATAGAATAGCGTCAGAAAAAACTTAAACTCTCGATTTATATTGAATGGAGGCAAGTCAATGAAAATTCATGAAATCGCAGTGATACCCGGAGACGGGATTGGCAAAGAAGTCGTTCCAGAATCGCTGAAAGTTTTGGAATTGTTAGCCGACATTGACGGCGGGTTTAAATTTAAGTTCGGGGAAGTGCCCTGCAGTTGTGATTATTATATGGAACATGGACAGATGATGCCTGATGACGGCCTTGATCAATTGAAAAGTTATGAAGCCATTTTTCTCGGTTCGATCGGCGATCCCCAAAGGGTGCCTGATCATATTTCCTTATGGGGCTCCATCCTTAAAATCCGCCGCGAGTTCGAGCAAGTGATCAATTTGCGTCCGGCCAAGTTCATCAACGGTGTTCAGTCTCCGTTGGCCCAACCAAAAGATTTTGATTTCATCGTTGTCAGGGAGAACAGTGAGGGGGAATACAGCGAAATCGGCGGAAGGATCCATCGGGGTGAGGATGAGCTGGCCATCCAAAACGCCGTTTTTACGCGGAAGGGCACGGAACGGGTCATACGTTACGCTTTTGAACTGGCCCAGAAGCGGAACGGTCGGCTGACCAGTGCGACAAAATCAAACGGCATCTTTCATACGATGCCTTTTTGGGATGAAATCTTTAAGGAAGTGGCCCGGGACTATCCCGGGGTGGAAACGAAACTGACGCATATCGATGCTTTGTCCGCTTTCTTTGTCACCAAACCGCACGAATTTGACGTCGTCGTGGGCAGCAACCTGTTTGGAGACATTTTAACCGATCTCGGAGCGGCGATTATGGGCAGCATCGGTATTGCTCCGGCCGCCAACATTAATCTCAACGGCAAGTATCCTTCCATGTTCGAACCCGTCCATGGCTCTGCCCCCGATATTTACGGTCAAGGCATTGCCAATCCGGTTGGTCAACTGTGGACGGCGAAAATGATGCTGGATTATCTGGGACATGAACAGAGCGGGGCGTTGCTGCTCGAAACGATTGAGGAAACGTTGGCCGCCGGGGTGAAGACGCCTGATTTGGGCGGAACGAATTCAACGCAGGAGGTCGTCGAGGAGATCATGAAGAGATTGAGGGACAAGGCCTAAAAATTTAATGTGATTTGTCGCGGGGCTGTCAATAGGTCAGTCGGGCACTGACTTTTGACAGCCCTATTTACGTTTGGATGGCATATCCGTCTTAA
>CALBTX010000083.1 GCA_937967685.1 uncultured Bacillaceae bacterium
GGATGTGAACAAACAAATAAAGAACGTAGGCTAAAACCGCTAAGAAGACAATGAGATTAATGACAGACCATAAATGCATGATCAGAACTCCTTCTTACTCTATTCATTCCGCATATAGAACGATGAGCACATCGTAAACTCATCTAGCCGAACAGTGCACATAAAATGGGTCGATTTCATGTCCACTGCTCGACCTTTGTGACTTTGTTTCTTCCGAAAAGATCATTGTGCTCGGTATTTCTTCCGAAAAAGTCATCTTGCTATGTGTTTCTTCCGAAAAGGTCATCTTGCTACGTTGTTTCTTCGGCAGAGGTATTAATCACCTTGTTCTTTAATAGTTTTTTGATCTCTTCTTCACTAAAACCTAACTCTTCCAAGATTTCCGTCGCATGTTCCCCTAACCTCGGCGGATACTGACGTGCTTTTGGATTTTTGCCGTCATAACGGACAGGATGACTCAACAATCGGATTTTCCCGGCATCCGGATGCTCAATCTCCGAAATCATTTCATTCCACTCTACCTGAGGATCTTTTTCTACTTCTTCATAGCCGTTAACCGGCGCATACCAAATGCCATGCCGATCAAAAATATCATACCATTCTTCCGTCGTCTTTTTCTTTATTTCTTCAACGACAATGCGGTTTACTTCTTCTCTCTTTTGCGTTTGATCCTTGGCTGAATACTGTTGCAATGTTTCTGAGTTTAACGCTTCAGCGATCTTCTCAATCGAGGTTAGCGATATGGCAATCCAATCGTCAGCTGTTTTGTAAATACCGTACGGCGCCGGATGAAAACGGCTGCCCAGCCCTGAATTGCTGCGCTCCCACAGCGGACCGGTATTTAAATAATACGTTAACGGCTCGATCTGCAGGTCCAAGGCAGCGTTAAGCAGATTGGTCTCCACTTTACGCCCCTTCCCTGTTTTTTCCCGTTCATATAATGCCGCGACAACGCCGAAAGCGGCAAGTACAGCACCGTGTTGGTCCACCGCGGCAGTGCCTACCGGTGTCGGCGGAGCGTCTTTTGATCCGCTCAACTTCGTTAAACCGCTCATCGCCTGCAAGAGCAAATCTTGGCCTGGTCGGTCTTTGTACGGACCATCGCTTCCATAACCGGTACACGAACAATAGATTAATCCCTCATTGATTTCTCTTAATCTCTCATAACCAAACCCCAGTCTTTCCATGACACCGGGTCGAAAATTTTCCACCAGAACATCGGCTTCTTTAACGAGCCGATAAATGATGTCTTTTCCTTCTTCCGCTTTTAAATCTATTGATAAACTTCTTTGGTTCCTGTTGGCCAACAAATAGAACACACTGACATCATTGACAAAAGAATCTCCACCCGCCCAATACCTTTCCCATGCCCCTTTCAATGATTCGATTTTAATCACATCGGCTCCTAAATCAGCCAGCATTTGCACAGCCGATGGCCCCTGCAGAAAATGAGTAAAACTGAGTACTTTCACTCCGTTAAGCATCAGCGTAACCTCCTCTATGCTGTCTTAAGCATGGACAATTTCTCTATGTTATCTTAAGCATGCACAATTTTATAAGGATACTTCTCCACTGTTTCCGGGTTGCTTTCGAGCCGGCGATACTTGATGTCGTCCCCTTCTTTTCTGATCAAGATTCTATACAAGTAATTTTCATCATCTCGAACAGGATAATCAGATCGAAAATGACTTCCGCGCGTTTCTTTTCTCAGACGCGCCGCTGTGGAGATAATTTCTCCAATGGTAATCAAATTTTCGGTTTCCAAAGCGTACATCAGATTTCTATAATTGCCGTCAACTGATATTTCCTTTTGGAATTTCCGGCGGAGCACCTGCAATTTTTCAATCGCTGTTGTTAAACTTTCCTCGCTCCGGGTAACGAGCAGATATCTCCACATAATTTCCTGCAATTCCTTTTTTATTTGATGTGGTCTCACAGTCCCCTTCTTTTTGAGCAAACCGTTCAAACGTTCTTTCTCTTGTTCCACTTGATCAAAAGGAAGCGTCATCCAATCCCGTTTCTGGGCATATTGAGCAGCGTGACGACCGGCTCTTTTGCCATACACTTGGCACGTTAAAACCATGTTGCCTCCCAATCTGTCCGCCCCATGAGGTCCTCCAGCAGTTTCCCCGGCGGCATAAAGACCTTCGATCGTCGTCCGGCCATGTTCGTCGATATAAAGCCCTCCATTGATGGCATGTCCCAAAATAGCCACTTCTACCGGCGTTGTTCGCAAATCCAAATCCCGATTTTCAATCAGCCATTGCAACGTAATATTCCATGATTTCCTTATTTCATCGCCACGTGGCGTGTTCGGTAATCGATCGAGATCGACATCGGTAAAGTCGACAATGACTCCTCCGTGCGGTCCTCCTCTTCCTTCTCTAATTTCAGTTTGAATGGCTATATCGATCCATTGAGATCCATCATAACTTGAAAACGGATAATGACCTGAACGCAAGTTCATACATTGCTCAACCGTCATGCCATCGGGCAAGTATTTGTGTATAAATTCCTCTCCAAGGCCATTCGTGACTTTCGGATGAAGGGCCCATAACCAAGAATTGAACATGTTTTTGCACGGGTAGATCATCCCAGGTCCGGCTTGCATAAACTCCATATTGATCAGTTCAGCGCCAGCCTGAAAACCAAGGGAGTAGCCGTCGCCAGTAATATCGGCTGGATTTATGTTATAGGAAAACAATTGACCCGCTCCGCCCGTACCCATGAATACGGCTTTGGCATGAAAAATGACAGTTTCTCCCTTATGGTTAAAGCCAACCGCTCCTCTGATTTGATTATCTTCTACTAAAAATCGCGTGATAATAGTACTCTCATAAACGGGAATATTTCTTTTCATGACTTCCTGTTTTTGAGCATGGACGATCGGCTCTGCATGGCCCGGGATATAATGCATGCGAGGCTTAGTCGCAAAACACCCCAGCACTTCCATATACGTGCCATCTTCATTTTTATGGAAAGGAATATTCAATTTCTCCAAGTCTTTCAAGGATTGCATCGCTTCATCAGCCAAAATTTTTGCCAGATGCGGATCTGCCATTCCAGCCGCAGCTCTCATAATATCTGCATAATGGACTTCCGGGGAATCATTCGGATCGGCTTGGCCATCCGCCACATTGTAACCGAGAATCTCGGCTATTTTATAAGCGCTGGCACCACTTTTTCCGAAAATGCCTTTCATCACCATGGCCACGGACGCACCGTTGTCATGAGCCTCAATCGCAGCCTTTCCTGCAGCGGCTCCTCCCCCAAGAACGAGGACATCACATTTCACTTCCATCGTCCAAACTCCTTTCCGCTATCAAGTCTGAAATGACTTCGCTTGTCAAATGACTTCGCTTCGTCAAACGAAATTAATCAAAGCGAATGCTCTGATTTCTTTTGTAAAAGAATTTGATTTATAAAACCTTCAAATACGTCTTACCTTCGGCAACAACCGTACCATCTTGATTGGTCACTGTAGCTTGAAAAATGCAAGTATTGCGTTCTTCATCTTTTTCGATTAAGTCCAGACGGGCGGTGACAGTATCGCCAATATAAACGGGCGCGGTAAAAGTAATGTCATAACGATAAGATACAGCACCCGGTTCAGGTACACGCTGGGCCATATAGCCCATGACGGTGGCAATGAATCCGACGGACAAAGCACCCTGGGCAATTCTTTTGCCGAAACGGGTCTTTTTAGCAAACTCTTCATTCAGATGAACGCCATAAAAATCGCCTACAATTCCCGCAAAACCATATACATCGTATTCACCGACGGTCTTGGAAAACTCTGCAGTATCTCCAATTTGAAAAATATCCATATGAGCTCTTTTAGGCATTTAAGTCTCACCTTTTCTATATTAAAATGAACGTGTAAGGCTGTTTCAGCTTTATTGTTCTGGTTACATATGAATCCCTCTCTTGATTGAAAGAGGGATTTCATATGTAACTTTTTTTATTCACAAAAGATTTGTTTGTTTATTTTTTGGCTTCTTCGATCGATTGCAATAATGCTTCACCGTTCGGAATATCGGCAAGCAAGGAATCGTACACCCCGTCAGTCACTTCCTTGATGGAATCCACATCGCTTTCGACAACTTCAATGCCTTCAGATTTCATTTGCTCGATGGACTCATCAAAAGATTGATAATAATAGTCAATGCCGTAGGCGAGCGCTTCTTCAGCTGCTTCGCTCAATGCGTTCTGCTGGTCGGCACTCAATTGCTCCCATATATCTTTAGAAATCAGCAAAACGGCAGGTAAATGATGTACCTTTGTTCTGTTGTAATAACCTGCGACTTCGTTAAAACCGTCCTGCACAAATTGGTCCGGTGAAGTGTCGGCTCCATCCACAACCCCTTGTTGTAAAGCTGTGTACACTTCGGAATACGCCATTGGCGTCGGTTGAGCCCCCAAAGATTCATAGGCTTCTACATAACCGGGAGCTTCCATGACTCTAACTTTAA
>CALBTX010000084.1 GCA_937967685.1 uncultured Bacillaceae bacterium
CCTGCACATGCTTTATTCTTAAAAAATTTTTTTCGAACTTTGCTCTTCTTTTAAAATTTCGACCGCTTCACGAAAACGTTGGGAATGGACGATTTCTCTTTCTCTCAGGAAGGCCAGACCGTCTTTTAAGTCAGGGTCATCGGTTAAATCAATCAGCCATTGATAAGTGGCCCGAGCTTTCTCTTCCGCGGCAATATCCTCATATAAGTTGGTGATTGGATCTCCCTTGGCTTGAAAGTATGTGGCCGTAAACGGAACCCCGGCGGCGTTATGGAAAAACAGGTCCTTGCCGTGGTCGACAAAATGGTCGCCCAGGCCGGCTGCTTTCATTTGTTCCGGTGTAGCATCTTTGGTGAGTTTATAAATCATCGTGGCGATCATTTCCAAATGGGCAAACTCTTCGGTGCCAATATCGTTTAAAATCGCGATCACTTTATTGGGGACCGTATAACGCTGGTTTAAATACCGCAGTGCAGCCGCCAATTCTCCGTCAGCTCCCCCATACTGTTCAAATAAAAATCGGGCCATTTGGGGATCGCATTTGCTGACGCGCACGGGGTATTGTAATTTTTTTTCATAAATCCACATTGTTTATGCCTCCTCCAAATAGTATTTTTAAACCTGCCAAGGCCAAGGCGTTTCCATCCATTGCCATGGATAAGCGGAATAGCTGTGGCCAAAGTGCATTAAAGGACCGAATTCTTGTTCAAATTGGTTTCTTAATGTTTGACGATGCTGCGCATACGTGTTGAATTGTTCCAGCGCTTGTGCATCTTGGGGATGGGTGTCCAAGTAAAGATTTAATTCAACCAACACGAAATCGATGGCTTGTAACTCATGCAACATGTCATAATACCTTTCAGGAACTTGTTTGCTCATCTGCTTCTCTCCCTTCGTCTTTACCCCGGTACGGATCATACCATATGGGCCACAAAGTTCCTTTGTGCAGCGCTTCATAAGGTGGAAATTGCGGCAGACCAGGAGGTTGAAATCCAACGTAAAGATTTGGCGGTGTGACGTATGTTTTGACCCGCATCGGGGGACATGGATCAAACGGACTGATATAGGGATACCAATGCTTTCTCAGGGTAAACATTTACGAATCCTCCTTTTGCAAATGGGTGTTAGGCATTTCACCTTATCATATGAAAGCGAAGTAGGCAGAGGACACACGCATCAGGCAAAATGGGCTAAAAAAACCCGGATCTATCTTTGACAGATAAGATCCGGGTTTCGTGTTTGCCGAACTTACGAACGGATGCGTGCTGATTGGCTAAATATGCTTAATGGTTTAACTTTGGATTAATTTGCGAGGGTAGTAATACATCAAACGGCCGTTAAACAATTTCAGTTGTGCTTGGAATTGTTTGGCCAAAAATTTGCAGTACTCATTTGCTTTGGTGACATCGCCGTGCGTGGCCCCGTCCGGCAGAATCACTTGAATATAATGTTGTTCCTGCGTGTTCTCCACTTGCTCTCTGTTTTCGCCCTCTTCGCTGTCTTCAACAGGGATCGTTTCAGTACCTACTCCAACGATGATGTATTTATACAATTTTGGGTCTTTACCTTTTAGATAGAACCAATTTCCATCCGCATCAGGATGATCGACGATGGTGTACGGGAAAGCAGCCTCGGCATAATCCCATCCCAATTGTTGTCCCGTTTTGGTCGTCATTTCGACATACCGTTGGAACTTTTGTTTAACATCTTCCAATGTGACTTCCTGTACCGTTGAAGCGTCCACCAGTTTAATATACGCACTTTTGCCCAACACATTCACTCCTAACCACGAACAGATCGCTTTCTCTATTACTTAATATCTTAGCATTGCAGGTTGAAATTGACAATGAAGAATGGCAGCAAGAGCAGACATTGATGTATTGACAAATATAATATAGCACATTATGATAATAAGTATATCATATTAAAATCGCTTTCACAGTAAGTTATGATTTGGGGGAAACGACATTGGGTACCATTGTCTGCCAGACGTGCGAGAAGACGATCGCCTATTTTGATTGTGAAAAAGTGACGATATTGTACGGCGTCTGTCCACATTGCGATCATTGTGCTGAACGACATTCTGAGGACAGTGAGGAAAAGTCGGCTTAATCTGCATCTCATGCAAAAAGAAGCGCTTGAAGGAAGATCCCTTGTCAGTAGACATTTTTTCAATGTGCATGACCCGTCTACTTGCAAGGGTTTTATTTTTAATATAGAAAAAATAGCTAGCAGTTTAGCAGAAGACAAAGGAGGGGCACATCTTGCAGACCCGCATCACATCGTTGTTAAACATCACATATCCCATAATCCAGGGAGGATTAGCTCATCTCGCTTATTCACATTTAGCGGCCGCCGTATCCAATGCCGGAGGGCTTGGTCAAATCACAGCCATGTCTTTGGACGGACCTGAACAATTGAAAAAGGAGATCGAACAAATTCGCCGGAAAACGTCAAAACCATTCGGCGTCAACTTTGCCATTGGACAAGGAAGACGTCCTTATGAGCCTATGTTGGAAGTGGCCATTGAGGAACAGGTCCCGGTGGTGACAATGACCGGAGGCAACCCAAAACCTCTTTTGGATCGTTTGCGGGATACGCCGATCAAAAAGCTTGTCCTGGTCGCTTCCGTACGCCAGGCGCAAAAAGCGGAAAGTTTAGGGGCGGACGCGGTCATGGCTGTCGGTCAGGAAGGGGGAGGGCATATCGGTCGTGATGATTTGGGCACATTTGTTTTGATTCCCCGGGTCGTGGATTCGGTGGATATTCCGGTGATCGCCAGCGGCGGCATCGCCGATGGCAGAGGATTGTTGGCCGCTTTGGCTTTTGGTGCGCAAGGGATAGAGATGGGGACCCGTTTCATTGCCACACAAGAATGCACCCATGCTCATCCGGTATATAAAAGATTAATCGTTGAAAAGAGTGAAATGGATACGGTGGTCATCAAACGCAGCTTAGGGGCTCCAGGTCGAGCCATCAATACGGCATTGGCCCGCAAAATTATAGAGATGGAAGCGAAAGGTGCGACATATGCAGAACTGAAAGATTTGATCAGTGGGGCAGCCAATCAAAAACTGATCTACGAGGGACGGGAAGAGGAAGGATTTGGTTGGGCAGGGCAAGGCATGGGGCTGATTGAGGATATCCCGACCGTGGCCCAACTGATTGAAAGAATCGTCGAGCAAGCCAGAGAGTCTCTCAATCATTGCCAACGCAGCTTGGGCTGAAATCGCGTTCCCAGTGCTGCTTCAGCTGTTAGTGAGAGCATCATTTTACTTGGGAAAATTGATTTATCGATCTTGAGCTTAAAAATAAAAGCATTCGGCCGCTCATCTTTTTCATTGATGTCTGATTCCCCCATAAACCGTGCAGATGCTAAAAATTGTTATTGCAAAAATGGCTCGAGCATAATAATATATACTAACAAATAAAAGTAATTTTCAGACATGTTTAAGTTGTTTGCCCATGCTGTTTAAATGAGAGACAGGGAGATAGATGAATTGCTGCCAGCGGTTGTTCGGGAAAAAATGCAAAGGGGAGACGTAACCATGGAACGTGTGATTCAGGCATTGAAGAGGACCGATGCAGAGCAAAGAATTCCTGTGTTACGAATGGAAATGGACTATGAACTGCTCAATCTCCATGAAGCCATGTTGGCTGAGGACTTGGAGAAAATGGAGCAGTGCAAGCAAAAGCTGGCTAAATTACGTCAAGAAATGATGCTTTTGGAAGCCTATCAAACCCCGTTGGCCGGCACAAAATCATAATGTATCTGCGGAAACAGTGAAAGAAACCGAAAACGAAAATAAAAAAGCTGATGCCTCGGGTGTATCCCCCGGCATCAAGCCTGTGAATTCGGCAAGGTGGACCGCCGCATACGGAAGCGTTTTGTGTGCTGTTGTGAGCGGACGGGGGTTAGTCACCCCCGCTTGCTTGATCCTAGCACCAGTTTGTCGTCCGCCAGTTTGTGGCCGCTGATTTGTTCAAATTCTCCATGCAGCTGTTCAACCGTTAATCTTTTTTTCCGTTCCTCATCGATGTTTAAAATGATCCGTCCCTTATCCATCATAATTAAGCGGTTGCCCAGGCGAATGGCTTGATCCATATTGTGGGTAACCATGAGCGTGGTCAGCTTTAATTCTCGAATAATTTCTTCAGTCAACTGGATAATGAGTTCGGCTCTGGCAGGGTCCAAGGCGGCTGTATGTTCATCGAGAAGTAAAATTTTTGGTTGAGTAAAGGTGGCCATGAGCAAGCTGAGCGCCTGGCGCTCTCCGCCCGATAGAAGGCCTACCTTCGCTTTGAGGCGATTTTCCAAACCGATGTTAAACCGTTCCAAATGTTCCTGGAACATCTTTCGTTTGGCTTTGGTGACGCCGAACTTTAAACCGCGTCGTTTGCCGCGGGCATAAGCCATCGCCAAATTTTCTTCAATGGTCATATTCGGCGAAGTGCCAGCCATCGGGTCTTGGAATACACGGGTAATCCAACGGCTGCGGCGATACTCGGGAAGTTGATGGATCGGTTTTCCTTCGATAAGAATTTCACCTGAATCCGGTTCAAGCACGCCGGAAATCATGTTCATTAATGTTGACTTTCCGGCACCGTTGCTGCCGATGACCGTCATGAAATCGCCGGGCTTTAATTTTAACTGGATCTGCAACAAAGCCACTTTTTCGTCTGGGGTTCCCGGATTAAATAATTTTGTGACGTTAGAAACTTCAAGCATTAGCGGTCACCATCCCTACCGATCTGATTGGAAGAGAGTAATAGTTGTTGAGAGCGCTTCTGGGCGGCTTTTTTCTGTCCTCTTTTCCGTTGAAAGGTGGGCAGAATAAGCGCGACAATCACGATCAATGCCGTAATCAGTTTCAGATCAGAAGCGTCAAACCATTCTACTCTTAAAGCCAGTGCGACCACGATGCGGTATATGATGGAGCCCAAAATGACTGCCAGCGTTGCCCGGAACACCGTGGCAGCTCCGAATATGGCTTCTCCGATAATGACCGAGGCCAAGCCGATGACGATCATGCCAATACCCATGGAGATATCGGCAAAACCTGATTGCTGGGCAATCAATGCCCCGGATAAGGCGACCAGTCCGTTGGATAGACTGATGCCCAAAATTTTCGTATGGTCGGTATTGGCACCGAAACTTTTGATCATCAAGGCATTATCGCCGGTCGCCCGCAAGGCCAAACCTAAATCGGAATGCAGGAAAAAATCAAGCAGCAGCTTGACGATCAAAATGAAGATCGGCATGAGGAGTAACGGAGAGATATCGGCAAAAAGTGTCTCGGAGCCCCTTAATGACGTGTTCGGTTTGCCCATAATACGCATATTAATGGAATAAAGTGCAATCATCATTAAAATCCCTGACAGGAGACCATTAATCTTTCCTTTGGTGTGCAATAGACCCGTACAAACACCTGCAGCCAGTCCACCGGCAAAAGCAGCCACACTGCTTATCCATGGGGCATACCCATTGATGATCATGACCGCGGCAATGGCTGCACCTGTCGTAAAGCTGCCATCCACCGTTAAATCAGGAAAATTTAAAATGCGAAATGTCATATAAACGCCTAGAGCCATCAATGCATATAAAAGCCCCAGTTCAACCGCTCCAGGTAACGCACTGAACATGAACGAAAACCTCCCTTAACTCAGAAAGGGGATGGACCGAAGGGAACGTCCACCCCCTGCAAATCACCTACTCAATAATATTGTTTTCCTGATCATTAACCATATTGATCATCTCATCGGTGACTTCGATCCCTTGTGCTTCTGCCGCTTGCAAATTGAGAATGTAATCAAGCTGATCAGGAAACGTCACCGGAATTTCCCCAGGAGCTGTTCCGTTCTTCAAAATGTCCACTGCAATTTGTCCCGCTTGGTAGCCATGGTCGTAATATTTAAAGCCGACAGTGGCGAAAGCGCCGCTCTCCACAGTATCCCGATCGCTGGAAAAGAATGGGATTTTATTTTCATTGGCGACTTCAATGATTGCATCGACACCGCTGACGACCGTATTATCGAGCGTAATGTAAATGGCGTCTGCCCGTCCGACCAACGATTCGGCCGCCTGCTTCACTTCAGACGTGTTCGTCACAGCGGCCCGAACGACTTCAATATCGTGTTCGGCTAATGCTTCCTCGGCTTGATCGGTCATCACGACCGCATTAGGTTCCCCTTCGTTAATCACCACGCCGACGGTTTGCACATCGGGAAAATGTTTGGCAATGAAATCCATCAGCTGGTTAATCGACTCGGGATTCGTATCTGAAGCACCGGTCACGTTGCCGCCCGGCTGCTCCAAATTATCGACAATGTTGGCATCCAGCGGATCGGTGACGGCCGCAAAGACGACCGGCATGTCTTCCACCTGTTCGACAATCGCTTGAGCTGAAGGCGTGGCGATCGCCAAAACAAGGTCATGCTCTCCGGTGGCAATGTCTTGGGCGATGGATAAATTGTTAGTAGAATCGGCCTGGGCATTGTTATAATCGACAGTTAAATTGGTCCCTTCTTCAATCCCTTCGTCTTTCAAGGCGTCGATGAATCCTTCACGAGTCGCGTCAAGGGACGGATGCTCGACGTACTGGGAAATGGCGATAGCAAATGATTCGTCATCGGCTTCCGCATTTCCGCTGCCATTCTCGGTCGTATTCTTTGCGGTATTTTCTGTCGCATTTTCATTTTCACTGCCAGCATTTTCACCGCCCGTGCCACAACCGGCGACTGCCAGCATGAACGCCGTGGATAAAAGCAGGAACAGCAAAATTTTTCTTTTCAAAAGAATATCCCCTTTCTATTTTCTAGCAATGAAAGTTCTCCAATGCTACTAAATGATCATTCTGGAAGTCCGCCTAAAAAACTATTAGTCAACAATATATTATTAAAGATGACTAGCATAAGTCAATTATAAAAAGTTGGATAAATCAAAAATAAACTAGTCAGGTCCATGAGACATTCAAATAAAAGCGGATCACTCCCCCCAAGTTAACGGATGCGTCTCACTCGTCCCCAAAAATTCAATGCCATAGTGTGCCGCAAGAGCGAGCACTATCGTCCACACGAACAAGCTGACCGACATCCAAAACGTCACCCATTGTTTTGGTGCTTTAAAAGCCATGGCCACAGCAGCGGCAATATGCGTTCCGGTAATGATGGGCGAGATGAGCGCCAAACCGGGCAACCCATATCGTGTCCATATCCGCTGTGCCCGCCTGCTTCGTTTAGACGTTCCTTCTTCTGCTTCATCCCCGTCGATGCCCTTCTTTATTTCTCTCCACTGATGGAACCGTTCAAAGAGGACAATCAACAGAAAAACGGTGATCCAGTTGCCTAAAAAGCTGAGTATGGAAACCGGGAGAGGATGCAAACCGATTAAAATGCCGACTGGGATGACCACTGCCAGTTCCACCCACGGAATGGCCGCCAAAACAAATACTGCGACATATGTCCAATGTGCTAGAGATTCAATGAGCATATCCGCTCACCCCATTGTGTTTATGTTTTTCAATTTGAATTTCGCTTTTCGACTAGAATTCACTTTTTGACGGCGATACGCTCACCCGTTTGGTGAACAAAGACAGGACGAAAGCGATCAACGCCAGAATGAGCCCAAAGGTGAATGAGTCTTGCACGCCTTGAGCCAGTGCCGCTGCCTGATCTGCCGTTGTGGGATGATTGATTGAGGCCAAATATTTTTGTTGGCCGTTTGTCATGATGGTGATAAATAAGGCCGTACCAATGGCACCGGAGACCTGCATCAGTGTGTTCGCAATGGCCGCTCCGTGTGGATATAGACTGGGGGGCAATTGATTCAGTCCATTCGTTTGTGCTGGCATCATGACCATTGCAACGGAAACCATTAGCAGAGCATACAAAAAGACAATGGCGAGCGGCGTTGTTCCCTCATCAAGCGAACGTAACAAATATATCGTGATGGTTATCATCACCATACCAGGAATCAATAGCCAGCGCGGTCCGAATTTGTCAAACAAATAACCCATTACCGGGGATAAGGCACCGTTGATCAATCCACCCGGCAACATCACCAGGCCGACAGTGACGGCGCTGAAGGAAAGCACATTAAGCAAGTAAATGGGCAGAACTATCATCGTGGCAAACATCGTCATCATGACGATGATCATTTGAACGAGGGCCAGACTAAACATCGGGTAGGCCAAAGCCCGCATATCAAGTATCGGTGTTTCCAGTTTCACCTGACGAAGGACAAACCAAACGAGGGCCGCCAGACCTACAATGAAAGACAGAGCCACACTCGGATCTGTCCATCCTCCGGCGCCTTCACTGGCGGAACTGAATCCGAATACGACGCCTCCAAACCCAAGTGTGGATAAGACGACGGAGAGCCAGTCGATTTTCGGATGAGTTAACTTGGTCACGTTTTTCAAGGAAAATATGCCATAAAGGATGGATAGAACGGCAAAAGGGATAACAAAAAAGAATAGCCAGCGCCATGACAGATAGTTGATAATAAATCCGGAAAGCGTCGGCCCGATAGCGGGAGCAAACATAATGACGAGTCCCATTAAGCCCATGATCCGCCCTCTTCGTTTTGGAGGAATAACAGCTAAAATGACATTCATGAGCAGCGGAATCATGATTCCGGTTCCAGCCGCCTGGATGATCCGTCCAAGCAATAAAAATGGAAACATGGGGGCGAAACCTGAGATCACGGTCCCAAGCCCAAACAATGTCATCGAGACAATATACAATTGTCTCGTTGTAAATCGTTGTATCAGAAAGGCACTGACTGGAACCAGGATAGCGACGATGAGCAAATAAACTGTTGTCAACCATTGTGCCGTACTTGGTTCAACCTGAAAAGCATTCATAATCGGCGTGATGGCCACGTTGAGCAAGGTTTCATTAAGGATGGCCACAAATGCGGCTGACAGCAGAACAGCTAGCAGTGAAAAGACATTGATATTTTGGTCGCAAGCAGGCACTGTCTGTTCCTGTTGTGGTTCGTCATCTTGCCATTCCCTGTCATCATTGGCCATACGCTGTGACTCAGTTTTTTGCATTAAAAAACCTCCCATTCCAAACGGACAGGAGTCACGTCTTGCATCTCAAAAATAGAGAGCTCAGCCTGCAAGCTTGATTCTCATTGCATGCATGAAAAACGTCACACTAATCCTGTCCCGAAAATTGTTCATGCTTTCGAAAAACAGGATTAGAGGAGCATATCGATTCATCCGTCCTTTCTTAATCGATAGTTAATAAAATAACAAAATCAGTGAAATGTGTCAACAAAAAGTTTTAGAAATGGGGATGCTTGTCCCTGGAGAGATTAAAGTTTTCCCGGCTGCTTAAGCTGATGAGTTTTTCTCTTCCATCGCTTTCTAAGGTATAATAGGAAATAACAAAGAAGTTACGAGCGTATGAACATCAATGGAGGGAAGCCAATGAGTGAAGAAACATTTAAAGACATATATGAACAAGCGTTATCATGGGTTTCGGAAGCAGGTCAAGCTTTAAGCAAAGCGATCAAACAAACGATTCAAGTGGAATACAAAACATCTGTCAACGATCTTGTCACTGCGATGGACCGTCAAACAGAACAATTTTTTGTTCAAAAAATTAAGGCACACTATCCAGATCATCGTATTCTTGGTGAGGAAGGGATGGCCGGAGAGGAAACATTTGATCCACAGCAGGAAATCGTCTGGATCATTGATCCGATCGACGGGACGACCAATTTTGTACATATGAAGCGTCACTTTGCCATATCGATCGGTATATTTGAACGAGGTGAGCCGCGGATTGGCATCATTTATGATCCGGTTGCCAAAGAGTGTTTCAGTGCACTAAACGGAGCGGGGGCGTATTTGAACGAACAGCCGCTGAAACCATTGGAAGAGGGGACGGTGGAGAGAGCGGTTTTGGGCATAAACGGGATGTGGCTTGTCCCCAACCGGCATGGGGATGACCGCAAAATGCAGAACATCGTGCAAAACGTGCGGGGAGTTCGCTCCATTTGCTCGGCCGCTTTGGAGATGGCTTATGTGGCCAGCGGCCGTTTGGACGGCTATTTGTCCCTGCACTTAAAGCCGTGGGATTTTGCAGGGGGACTGGTCATCTTAAAGGAATTGGGCGCGCGTCTTAGCACCGTGAACGGAGAAACGCTGCCTGTGTTTGAGCCGACTTCTGTGTTCGTCGCCAGACCGAAGCTGCACGAAGAGATTTTGGACACATTTTTGGCCTAAAAGTGGGATAGACGACTAGTTGTCATCTTTCAGCCATCTTTTCTTTAAGACGAATCCGAAACCAATGATCAAAACCGAAGCGATCAAGGAAGCGAGAGCACCGCTCACGCTTCTTTCACCGATCGATATGCCTGTTAAAACAAAACAAAACATGCCTGATGCGGCAATAAGAAAAAAGACGACGTTTCTACTCATGATCAATCCTCGCAATCAGCGCTTTGCTATCAATGCCGTATTATTTTAATCGTTATGGCTAATCGTCATGGCGATTTAATAATTATAGCATATACCATATCGTTCAAGTTGCCAACGTTGATCCGGGGGGTGTACACTGTTAATGTTATCTGTCATGGGGCAGGGCGGATAAAAAGGGGGGGATAGCATGATTATCGACTATATCCATAGTTGGACGAGTTCGGCCCAAACATCATTTATGATTTTTTATGTCATCGTGACCATATTAGCGATCATTAATTATAAATTAGGATTTGCCCGAAAGCTACCGATACTCAAATCAGCACTTATTTATGTCTTATTGGCTGTCGGCGGGGTGATTCTGGCCATCCTTGGTTTACAGCTGCCCATTGCCGAGATTTTAGTGATCGGGGTTGTTGTTCTGGCGATTGTCCGTTTGAAGCTGGGACACAACCTTGGCGAAGATGAAAGGGAAAACTTTAGATCGTCTCCCAAACGGTAAATGTGTGTGAAAGGGGCATCAAGATGAAATTGGCAGATGCGCTGTTTAATTGGCTGCAGATGAAACATGTGGCCGAAGTGCGTCCTGATGATCAGGCGGCTCAAGAAACGTATTCGTTCTTCGAGCGAATGCTGAAAGAAGATTTTAAGCTGGAAAATATTGAAGTGAAAATGGAAGATTCAATGTATACAGTTTATTTTGTTTTAGAAGGCGAAGAGCAAGAAAAGCAATTCCCCGCCTCATCCGTTCATCAGCTTTTGCATGACATTGAAGGTCATGACATTGAAGGTACTGATCGCGTCTAGGTGGTCAGTACCTTTTTTCCATGCATTAACATTTTTATCTTTCCGAATATATGATACTATAGTATTAGGCGAAAAATACTCATAATAGGTAGAAAGCACTTCTTGATGTTTTGTTTTGTCAAACAAACGAATGAAGATCACCCATTTTCGTAAACGCTTACATTTTCGTTGGCTAAAGATGAGCTTCAAATGGGAAGGGGAGCACCAAGAATGAACATGGATAAAATGA
>CALBTX010000085.1 GCA_937967685.1 uncultured Bacillaceae bacterium
GCGTGTTACACCACTTAAACACCTGAAAAATGGTGTTTTTTTGTTTTGAAAAAAGTGCCGCTGCGAATGGCCCGGATCACATTTTACTGTCTGGTGAGCATTAATTTTGCAATGACGTTTGGTCTTTACTTATACTACCACATATGATAGAGATTTTTTCATATAAAATTGGGAAGAACATGCATGGAAGAAAATGAAATGGGAGGGAAAATTCGAGTGAACAGGAGATGGTACCGTAAGCTTGTCACGGACTATTGGAATCCGTACTTTGCTCTGGGCATGGCCGGGATTTTAAGCGCCCTTTATTTTGCCATAACCGGTACGGTGTGGGCTGTCACAGGGGAATTCACCCGTTTCGGCGGACATATTTTACATTTGTTTCAGATCGATACGAGCGGGTGGGCTTACTTCGACATGATCGGGTTGGATGGTTCTCCTTTCGCCCGTACGGACGGGTGGATCGTATTCGGCATGCTCTTTGGCGCCTTGATCACGGTTTTGTTAAGCAACAATTTCAAGGTGCGAATGCCCCAACAAAAACGGCGGCTGGTGCAGGGATTTACCGGGGGCGTGATCGCCGGTTTCGGTGCCCGTCTGGCGCTTGGGTGTAATCTGGCCGCTTTTTTCACCGGCGTGCCCCAATTTTCATTCCACGCCTGGATCTTTATGGTGGCCACAGCTTTTGGCACTTTCATCGGTGTTAAAATTGTGATGAGCAAATGGTGGCGAGGCAAGCCGAATCTAAAAGCGGGGAAATCCCGCTTAAGCTTGAAAGCAACGGAGAGCTCCGATGTCACCGGGACAAACAAGCGCTCTACGCAACCGCTGCTGGGAACGTTGGTTACCATCGTCTTCCTGGCTATTGTCGTCTATTTCGTCATAAATGGGCAATATTTATTGGCAGTGGCTGCGCTGTTCGGAGCAAGTTTTGGCATTCTGATTGAAAGAGGCCAGATTTGCTTTACTTCAGCTTTCCGTGATCTGTGGATCAGCGGTCGGGCTGTGATGACGAAAGCGATTGCGGTCGGTATGATCATAAGTACCGTACTGACGTTCATTGTTGTCATGCAACCGGGAATTGATCCCATTATTCGCGTCGCGGCTCCAAGCACGCTCATCGGCGGGTTGCTGTTTGGTATCGGCATCGTGATGGCAGGCGGCTGTGAAACAGGAATGATGTATCGGGCCATGGAAGGCCAGGTGTTGTTCTGGGTTGTCGGTCTGGGCAACGTTGTCGGAGCAACGGTTTTGGCTTATGGCTGGGATCACATGGGTATTCACCGTTTGCTTGTCGAAGGATGGCCGTCTATCAACCTGATTGAAGCATGGGGGGCACCGTTGGCGCTCATCGGAACGCTGGCTATTTTGATCATCTGGTTCTTGTTTTCCAACTGGTGGGAAAACAATTTCCGTTACGGGAAGGGTCTGAAAACCAAATCCGAGAAAAAAGTCCCTTCCAGTGCCAATTAAGTCCGGTGCTTACTGTAGAAGCTTGTTTAGGCCGGAAACTGACACAGGAGCAGAAGCAAGCAATGGCTTATCTGATCATCCAATCAATGACGTTTAGCAGCAAAGAGGTATAGCAGCAAAGCGGAAGGGGGTAGCGGCATGGACAAAAAACAAGACGTGCATGTCGATTTTGTCCTCGATATTCGTGGTGAACCTTGACCATATCCGGTTATTTATGCGCTGGATGCGCTGTCAGACATGCAAGCAGGCCAGGTGCTGGAAGTGATTGCCGATTGTCCGCAATCATTCCAAAGTGTGCCGCAAGAGGTGACAAAACACGGCTATGAATTGGTCAAAGAACCTCAAAAACGAGGCCAAGACCTGTACTTTTGGATCCTTGTTCCACGTTAAATGTATTGATCAATGTATTTGTGTAAAAAAGGTCGTCTCATGATCAGACGGCCTTTTGTGCTGTCGATTTATAAAATGCCTCACAATAGGGAATAAAAAAGACAGTAAATCTTTAACAATCATTGACCTGCAAAGGAGAATGCCGATATGTCCAGCGTGAAATTGGCAGTTATTTTTTACAGCATGGGTGGAACCAACTACCAATTGGCCAAATGGGCTGAAGCGGGAGCCAGAGAAGCGGGTGCGGACGTGAAAATATTAAAAGTACAAGAATTAGCTCCTGAATCCGTTATCGAGGAAAATGAGGCCTGGAAAGCAACAGTCGAAGCGACAAAAGACATTCCAGTGGCCACATCCGATGACATTGAATGGGCAGATGCTCTCATATTCAGTGTCCCCACCCGTTTTGGAAATATGGCGTCCCAAATGAAACAGTTTCTCGATATACAAGGCGGGCTTTGGGCAAGCGGGAAGACAGTGAATAAAGTCGTCAGTGCGATGTCTTCTGCGCAAAATCCACATGGCGGTCAAGAAGCGACGATTTTATCATTATATACGAGCATGATGCACTGGGGTGCGATTATCGTCCCTCCTGGTTATACGGATCCGGTATTATTCGGAGCTGGCGGAAACCCGTATGGCACAAGTGTGACCGTTGATCAGGATGGAAAAATGATTGAAGATGTTGAAGATGCTGTGAAGCATCAGGCAAAGCGGACGGTGACTGTCGCCCAATGGGTGAAAAAAGGAAGTCAATAAACGTATTTGCCTCATCGATTCAAGGGGAGAGAGCCAATTAACGGCTCTCTTTTTTTGGGTATAAAAGGTTAAGATCTTAATATGTTCGAGCGAATGTTATACAATCGAAACAAACGGGTATGTGAG
>CALBTX010000086.1 GCA_937967685.1 uncultured Bacillaceae bacterium
ATGAACAATAACAAGTTCTGCTCCATTCTCTACAATTTATGTCAAAAAGAATCCCCCTGTTCATCGTTTTGAACAGGGGTGTTTTCAAAACTTATCCTTCCAAAAGCAGCACTTCCGGATCCTCCAGCATATTTTTGATTTTGACGAGAAAGCTGACGGCTTCACTTCCATCGACGATCCGATGATCGTATGAGAGAGCAATATACATCATCGGTCTGTTTTCCATTCGGTCGTCATCCACGGCCACTGGACGCTTCTGAATTTTGTGCATGCCCAAAATGCCCACTTGAGGTGTGTTTAGAATGGGGGTGGACAACAGGGAGCCGAACACCCCGCCGTTGGTAATCGTAAAAGTTCCTCCTTGCAGATCACGCAAACTCAAGGTGTTTGAGCGCGCTTTTTCCGCCAAAGAGGCGATTTCCTGTTCGATTTCGGCAAAACTTAGGCGGTCTGCATTGCGTACGACCGGAACGACCAGACCTTCTTCGGTCGCCACGGCGATGCCGATATCATAATATTTCTTAACCACCATTTCATCGCCTTGAATTTCGGCATTCAACAGTGGAAAGGACTTTAAGGCGCCGACGACCGCTTTGGTAAAGAAGGACATAAAGCCCAGATTGACGTCATGTTCTTCACGGAATGAGGCTTTACGCCGCCTGCGAATGTCTAAAATGGCTGTCATATCCACTTCATTAAATGTCGTCAACATCGCCGCCTGATGTTGCGCTTCGACGAGACGCCTGGCGATCGTTTGTCGTCTCCTGGACATGCGGATGCGCTCTACCGGCTTTTCCCAGGCATCTGTGCCCGTTTCAGTTTTCGATTCAACAGCTTTCCGGCCATCTGTATTTGAACCTGCGGCTGGTTCAGCCTGAGGAGGAGAACCGCCGGCGCGTTCCTCTCCTGCACGAGATGCTTCTGCGTAAGCTTTGACATCATCAGCCGTAATTCTGCCCCTTGGATCTCGGGCCCGCACTCGGTTTAAGTCAATCCCTTGTTCTCTGGCCAGTTTTCTGGCTCCCGGGGAAGCGACCAAAGGGGATGGAGATTGATCAACATTCCGCCGATCCTGCTGATGATCCGCCAGTTCCGCAGCTTCACCCGGGGATGCTGCATCTGTCCGGGAAGGTGTTTCCTCCTCTGATTGAACCGATGCTTCCTTCGTTTGAACCGCCGGGTCAGCGGCAGTTGGGGAAGCCGGTTCAGCGGCTGTTTGCTGCGGCGCCTCTTGCACATGTTCCTCTAAGATTGCAATCACTTCTCCGACTTCAACCGTATCCCCTGTCTGTTTGACAATTTCTTTCAATTGCCCGTTATGTTCGGCATTCACTTCTAAATTGACCTTATCTGTTTCGATTTCGACCAAAATGTCCCCTTCGTTGACAGTATCCCCGGCATTTTTTAACCAATGAGCGATAGTTCCTTCCGTAATCGATTCTCCCAATTCCGGTACTTTAATTTCAATCACCATGGACTACCTCCCGCGTTTGTCACTTGATTGGCTTGGCGTATGTTCAGGGCTTCTTCCAAAATACGTCCTTGTTCCACTTCGTGAATGTCCGGCAGTCCTTCCGCAGGACTGGAACGTTCCGGCCGCCCGACATAGCGGACGGGAAGACGACCAGAAACAATGTTCTTCAGTCGCGGTTCTATATACGACCACGCGCCCATGTTTTGAGGTTCTTCCTGGACCCAGACAACTTCTTGCAGATGATCAAAACGGTGGATGATCTGAGTCACTTCCTTTTCCGGGAACGGATACAGCTGTTCAATGCGGACGATGTGTAAAGTGTCGTTTGCCGCTTTGTTCGTCTCTAATTCTGACTGCAAATCAATCGCTATTTTCCCGGAACATAAGATTAATCTTCGCACCCGTTCAGGCTGCTGACCGAGAGCCGGCTCTTCCAGAACGGTGTGAAACTTCCCTTCGCTGAAATCCGTCCCCGGTGAAGCGGTGCGCCTATTGCGGATTAAACTTTTCGGACTCATCAAAATGAGCGGGCGAGCTTGCTCATCGTCAACAATGGCTGCCTGTCTGCGCAGCAAATGGAAATATTGGGCCGCACTCGTCAAATTGGCCACAAAACAATTGTTTTCGGCAGCGAGTTGCAAGTAACGCTCCAAACGGGCACTGGAATGCTCCGGACCCTGCCCTTCATAACCGTGAGGCAAAAGCATGACCAAACTGCACCGCTGCCCCCATTTGGCCCGCCCGGCTGAAATAAACTGGTCGATGATCACTTGCGCGGCATTGGCAAAATCGCCGTACTGGGCTTCCCAGACCGTCAGCGTATCTTCAGTGATAAAATCATACCCGTACTCAAATCCGAGGACCGATGCTTCAGAAAGGGGACTGTTAAAGATCGAAAAGGAAGCTTTCGCCTGGGGGAGGATATGCAAAGGCGAGTAACTCTTGCCCGTTTCGGGATCGTGCAGCATCAGGTGCCGATGGGCAAAAGTTCCCCGCTGGGTGTCCTGACCAGTAAGACGAATCGATTTACCATCCGCAAGAATGGTTGCGAAAGCCAATGTTTCAGCCAAGCCCCAATCAACCCTGCCCCCGTCCTGCAGGGCATGCTTGCGGCGTTCCAAAATGCGTTTCAATTTGGGATAAATGGTGAATCCTTCCGGAGACTGCAGCAAATGAGCGTTCAGTTCCTGCAATACTTCGATCGGCACAGATGTTTGAATGTCATTGATCTCTGCCGAGACGTGATTCGGCGGTAAAACCCCTCCGTTATTTTTCTTGCTCTGGGCCTGTTTTTCTTTTGTTTTCATCTCTTCGTAAGCTGTTTCCAGTCTTTGCTGAACTTCCTTTTCCATCTGGTCGACCTGTTCTTTCGTCACCACCCCTGTCGATTGTAAAGAGTGCGCATATAAGGTGCGCACGGTCGGATGTTGTTCAATTTTCGCATATAAAGCGGCCTGAGTGACAAACGGATCATCCATCTCATTATGTCCGTACCGGCGATAGCCGCATAAATCAATCAGAAAATCCTTTTGAAAACGCCGGCGGTATTCCAACGCCAAACGAACAGCGGCCAGGCAAGCTTCGGGATCATCGGCATTCACATGCACGATGGGAATTTCAAATCCTTTGGCCAAGTCACTGGCATACTCCGTTGAACGCGAATCTTCACTTTCAGTCGTAAAACCGAGTTGGTTATTGGCAATAATGTGAATGCTTCCGCCCGTTTGAAAACCCGGCAAACGGCTTAAATTCAATGTTTCGGCGACAATCCCTTCCCCCGGAAAAGCGGCATCGCCATGAATCAAAATGGACATGGCTCGTGTCACATCCTGGACGGGGAAGCCGGCTTGATCACGGTTCTCCTGTGCCGCCCGTGTAAATCCTTGAACGACGGGATTGACAAACTCCAAATGGCTCGGATTATTCGCCAGAGTGAGGTGAGCGCGTATTTCGTTTCCTTCTTCAAGTTGACGATCAGCCCCGAGGTGGTACTTCACATCACCCGTCCACCCGTAATTGATCCCCATCGACCCTTCGGAAGGCACAAGTTCCTTATTCGGTGCATGGTGGAATTCAGAAAAAATAGCGGCATACGGTTTGCCTAAATTATGGGCCAGCACATTGAGACGACCGCGATGGGCCATGCCGATCATAAAACTCCGTATTCCTTTGTGCGCTCCCTCCCTAACGATTTCATCGATCATCGGCACGAGCATATCAAGCCCTTCGATCGAAAACCTTTTTTGGCCGACGAATGTGCGGTGCAGAAAGCGTTCAAACCCTTCCACTTCGGTCAAACGCTCCAGGAGAGCGATCCGTTGATCAGCTGATATAGAATGATTGAAAATACGGTTCTCAACCATATGATTTAACCAGTTCCGCTCTTTGACATCGTAAACATGATCAAACTCATAGGCCAACGACTGAGTATGAATCTGTTTTAGCCGTTGGATGGCATCCCAGGCCGTATCCACACCAGGTGGCGCATCCGCCCAAATGATATCGGCAGGGATGACTCGCAAATCATTCTCACTCAGCCCGTATGCTTTCGGATCCAACAGCCTTGGAGATTGCGCAACATCCTCCAGCGGATTGATGTTGGCTGCCAGATGACCGTAGCGCCGGATATTTTGAGCAAGCTCATCGGCAGCAACCGCCTTTCTCAACACTGCTCCCTGAAGTTTCCCCGTATGCGTCGTCGTAATATCTTGTTCAACATCCTCCTCTGCCCCGCCGGTGTCCTGCCAGCCCGGCGGGGCTCCCCAACGTTCAAAGAGCGAACGGATATCTTCATCAACACTGTCAGGATCTGTTTCATACTGCTCGTATAACTCATGAACAATCCCCAAGTTGGGGCCGTAAAACGCCCGCCATGGCCTGTTCTGATTTCTATTGTGAGCTGCCATTCAATGATACCTCCAGCTATGTTTGTATTTAGTATGCTTCATTATGGCCACAACATCAACTTGGAAGCATCAAACATAGAAAAAGCTTCATTTTCAGCCCACATGGTCAACCAAATAGAAACAAAGCACCACTTTGAGGTGCTGCTATTGACCCTGGGCTTTTTTGACAGGCGACTTCCATTCCTGCAAATTGAGCAATTCCGGAACAGTGACAAACTCGATCCCTTCCTTTTGCAGACGAGGAATAATCACGTGCAGTGACTCCACCGTACCGGATAAATCCATCGTCCAATGTCCTCCGCTGTGCATCAAAATAATCGATCCATAATCCGTATTGCTGAGAACATTATTGACAATTTCATCGACACCCGGTTCTTTCCAGTCCACTGAATCGACATTCCAGCCGACAACAGTATAATCCGTTTCTCCCAAAGCTTCCACCAGTTCTCTGTTTAAGGCGCCGTAGGGGGCTCTAAACAAACGCGGTCGAAAGCCAACAATTTCTTCGAGCACTTTTTCGGTCTCATTCACTTCCCAACGCATCCTGGCAATGCTTTCTTCCACTAAATGTGGATGCCAATATGTATGATTGCCAATCGCATGTCCCTCATCATGAATGCGCCGAGTCACCTCTCGATGCTCCTTTGCCCTGGATCCCATGAGAAAAAACGTCGCCTTGACATCATATTCGTCTAGTACATCCAAGACCTGGGGCGTAAAACGGGTGTCCGGGCCGTCATCAAATGTTAAAGCCACGCGCTGATCATCAACAGAACCCCGCAAAACAAGCGTATTCGGATACTCTTGCTGCAGTACTTGATTGGAGACTAGCACAGGTTCTCTCACTTCCGCTTCCGACCCGCCGTCAAGTGCGGCCAGACGGCCCGTCTCTTCACCTTTCACCGTCAGATCACTCGTTTCTTGCAAATATTCATCCTGTTGAGAGAGAGAGCCTTCACTGGGCTGCCGCTCACCGACTTCACAGGCGGCCAACATCAGGATCAGGCACAGCCCCAGGCAGAACATGATCTTCCGTTTGTTTTTTTGAGGTTTCATGACACCATCCTCCTCATCATTCTTAACATAAAATCTCCTTCATTTAGATTTCTCCACAAATTCATTTTCATACAATAAAACTTCCCTACTTAACGATTAGGTATTGAAATGGTGGACACAAAGAATGTACAATAGCTATGAATATTTTTACTTACATCGTCCTAAAAAGGAGGAGAAACAAGCATGGCACACGTGATTACTTCCCCTTGTATGGAAGAAAAAGCGGCATACTGTGTGGATGTATGCCCGGTTGACTGCATTCATGAAGGGGAAGACCAATATTATATTGACCCTGACACATGTATTGATTGCGGAGCCTGTGTGGCCGAATGCCCGGTCATGGCCATTTATCCGGAAGAAGAAGTGCCGGAAGAAGAAGAAGCATTCATTCAGAAAAATGCTGATTTTTTTGCTGACTGATTGGTCGCCTTTTTTAAACATATACAAAAACTTCAATGACAAATCACTTCAACATGAGACAAAACCTATTTGAGCAGGTTTTGTCTTTTTTCTATCATCTGAGCGCCATAAAATGTAAAATACTAACGCCATAAAATGTAAAATACTTAAACAATAAATGATCCGACAGATGGAAAAAAACGGTTGAAAAGGGAGACCTTCTGCCAGGCCTCCCTTTTCTTGGATTCTTTATTTATGCTATTGTTATGAAGAGGCATGATTTACAGGTGCGACGTTAAACGCTTACCAGCCTCCGAAGCAACCGCACCCAACGATAATCAACAATACAAACAGCACAACAATTAAAGAAAAGTTATTGAAAGGTCCGTATCCAGCAACAGCACTCATCATCAGAATCCTCCTTCTAACAGGTGTTGTGAGATCTCACATTTATACCATATGATGGTGATCAAGAATGTGTCTGGACGTTACGGGAAAATAGGCGTCCTATTCGGTGGAAAATTTGACTTGAAAGTCCACGTTACAAGGATGATCAAATTTACAGTGCAAACATATGCAAAGAACAAATTGTAAAAAAATTCTTTAAGAAGTAGACGAAAGGAGCCTGTCATATGAACCATCTGTTGACCCCTTTTACTTACAAAAATCTTGAGTTAAAAAACCGGATTGTGATGCCCCCCATGTGTCAATATTCCGTGACCGCCAAAGACGGAAAACCGAATGACTGGCATTTTGTTCATTATACCTCGCGGGCCGTCGGTGGAACCGGGCTGATCATCGTTGAAATGACGGACGTTGAACCGGATGGCAGAATCACCGATTTAGACCTCGGCATTTGGTCAGATGAACATATACCTGCTTTCGCGCGCCTGGTCGACGCCTGCCATCATCACGGGGCCAAAATGGGCATACAAATCGGCCATGCCGGACGCAAGGCACAGGATGCCAAAGTACCGGTGTCCTCATCCGCCGAACCATTTGCCGAAAACTTCAAGACACCCAAAGCTTTGAGCACGGATGAAGTCAAGCAAATGGTCGAGAAATTCAGAGCGGC
>CALBTX010000087.1 GCA_937967685.1 uncultured Bacillaceae bacterium
CGACATGTTCAAGAAGGAGATTTGCTTGAAGTGAGTGCGCCCGCCGGTGATTTTGTGCTTGACCTAGACAGCCGCCTGCCGGTTGTGTTGATCAGCGGCGGTGTCGGATTGACGCCGATGATCAGTATGTTGAACAGCTTGGTCGATTCTTCTGTTGATCGTGACGTCTATTTTATCCATGCCGCGATTAACGGCAACCACCATGCCCTGAACGAACACGTCGCGGCGACTGCCAAACAGAACGACAACGTACACTACTTCGTTTGCTACGAAAAGCCGACGGCCGAAGACCGAAGGCAAAAAAGATACGACAAGGAAGGTTTTATCGATTCGGACTGGTTACAGTCCATTCTTCCGACACAAAAAGCGCAAGTGTATCTCTGTGGACCACTGCCGTTTATGAAAGCCGTCTATGACGCTTTGAAAACGTGCGCTGTCGATCAGGAGAGCATCCGGTACGAGCTGTTTGGACCTGCAGACACGTTAGAACGCGAACCTGCGTCACACAGAGGTGATTTCAGAACGACCCCTCATCATATCGTCTAAAAGTTTTTTTATATCGTTACAAGATTTTTTCAAGTTCAGATGGTGTCGGCAAGTCTTTAAAATGATGGACTTGGATCTCACCTTTGGGCCCGATATAGGAAGGGATTGTCCAAATCTTTCGTTCTGCAGCCAAGCGGTAGTCGTCGGCTACTTGTTGCTTATATTTTTCCGCATTTAAGGCTGCTTTAAATTCATTTGTGACAAGGCCCACTTCATGAGCGATATCCACTAATACGGCCTGCTGACCGATATCTTCATCATGCTTCCAAACTGCTTCAAATATGCGCCGGTGATAATCATCAAATCGGTCTTTTTCCAGAGCATATTTTCCACCCACGTGGGCCAAAAAAGTATCGCGTGTTGCCGACGGAGGATGAATAGCCAACCCGGTTTCCTTGATCAGCTTGCGCAAATAATCTTGAGCCTGTTCCCCATAACCTTCCGGCTTTGCCGGTGGGTTGGCTCCTTCAGGCATTTTCCAAGCCTTCCAGTTGATGGACACCCTATCGTCCAAAGCAGCAAGAGACACCGTCTCTGTGTAACAAAAAGGTCAAGTATAGTCAAAAAAGACAGTGACTTCATTCGCAGCACGCATGGCTATACCCTCCATTTTCCGTTTTTCTGAATGATTCATGTCACAGTGTAAACGAACAGACGATACTTATCAACAATGGAGTTTTTCTGTCCATGCCTTAACCGGAGCCCGCCACTAAATTTTCTCCCAAACCGACACCGGCCAATTCAAACATTTGATCCACTTTTTGATAGAAGTTCAAGACAACTTTCTTACTGAATCCGCCGTCCAGAGGCAGCCATGTGTTTGTCGTGACGGTGATATCCACGGCAGTGCGATAGGGACGAACCATAATCACGCTGATGACCATAAATGCCTGTCTGGGTTGAACATACTGAGCGATGATTTCCCCGTGTTCATCTGATGATCCCAACAATTTGATCCGCAAATCTTCTTCAATCATATGTTTGATCGCACACATCGCCTGTTGTTTGGTCGTTTTATAATAATGTGTTTTCAAGGCCTCTGTTGGATGGTTTTCTGTCGTTTCCGTACGCTTGGAAAAGAAATCGCGCAGGCTCATTGATCGTCGGACTCCTTTCCTGCAGCTATGACTCGACAGCCTTACACCAAGGTATGTTTCCTCTCGATTCCACTTGATTCTTCCATCATTATTGCTTCGCCTGTACCATTATACAGGAGTGTCGTTAGTCTATACAGGAGTATCTTTAGCCCATCGTTTTTTCTTATGTTCAATGCTTAGGATCGCTCGTTGAGCTAGCCACATTAAGGCCAGTGACCAAACGCTGATTGAAAAGAGAAAGATCAACGGAGGAAATATGAAAGTTAGCATCCCGATAACCGCTGTGGTTAACAGCATGAGTAAACTTGTGAAAGGATGACATATACCAATGATGAACGCATGTTTGGCCAATTGAACGATTTTCAGATCATAATGGGCCAATAAGGGAAAGATATACACAAGAACGAGACAATAGATGAGACAAAGCATGATCATCACGCCGAGACTCATTTGATAGAATAGATGGTCACTCGTCTGAAAAAACAAGATGTCAAAGACGAGTATGGCACCGATGATCACACAGCCCAAGCCGATCAAATTGGCTCTGATAAATTCTGATTTATAAGCATGCCAAAAGGTCGGCAATAGGCGTATATCTGTCTCCCCATGCATCCATTTCCGTGCCACGGCAAACATGGCACTGGTGGCCGGCATGAAACCGAAGATGCCTAAGCCAAGCATCACAAACATTAACCACAACAGATTAGCGCAGGCAAGCTTGGTGATCCATTCAAAGATTCGATTCAAATACAACATCACGCCTGTTAATTCCATTCATATTCCCCCCTAAAAAACCCACCGCTTCCTCCTAAACCGACACCTGAATCCAAACATGATACCCAAACCTTCTCACCTTCCGGGGTAACTATGCATCAAAGCAGCAGAAACACGCTGCCTTCCGAATCAACCTACTAGGATAACTAAACCTTCCAGATAACTGAGCCTCCAGATAACTAAACCATCCAGATAACTAA
>CALBTX010000088.1 GCA_937967685.1 uncultured Bacillaceae bacterium
TTTCACCATCCGGTGTACGGAGCCGGACACATCTGCCCCTTTCTGCAACCTTCCGCCCGATCATGTGATCCGTCACATGTAGCGGTCCGTTGCTCACCTGACGCATACAATGGTATGCGTGTACTGCCGACCTTCCCTCAAGGTTCGTCGGTACAAACAAAGGTTCTGTTTATATCATACTTTATTAAGATCAATATGGCAAACAAAAATCCGGGGATTTTTCCCCGGAAACTTTTTCAGAGCCCAACTCCAAACTGTTGATAGCACTCAAGTGCAAACGGGCAGTGCTTGCAGTGGGATGACGGTGTGGCCGGAAACAGCCTGTCCCAGGCCTCAGGGCCAATATCGAGAAGAAACAATTTATTTTCGATGTCCATCGCGGTATCGTACGCCCATTGTCGGGCTTTTTCCGCTTCATCTCGTGAGAATTTATGCCTGTCATCCTGACCGAAGCGCAGGAAGTACAAGGTTCCATACACCTCATCCAGCCCTTTCATTTCCATCAACGCCCAGGCGTACAAGGAGACTTGCATGCTGTCAAAAACACCGTACTGTTGCCAGTTTGTTTTCCAATCGGCAAACCATACACCCGTCTCATCTTCGACAACCAGGTCGATGAACCCTTGTATCTTTGGGGCTGAAGGAGATGGAGACAGAGGAAGCTCAAAATGGACTTCCGTCTCCCCCATTCCTGTTTCAACCGGGGCTTTCTTTATCAGGCTTTCCATTTCCGTCCTTTCCACTTCCGGATGAAATCCTGTCGCAATGTACCCTTCAACAATCGCGTCTTCCAACGTATACCCCTGTATGCGCTTTTCGATCCCCACATGGACTGCTTTCCCCAGTGCCAGCGGTTTAGTTACCGGTTCTTCCCTGCCTTCCACGTATTTCAAGTAAAACCGGAACGGGCAATTTTCATACTGAGATAGGCGCGAAAACGAATAAATCAGTGAAAACACCACCTTTTTTAGAAAAAAAGAGGGTATGCCGAATGACGCAGGCACATCCCTCTTGTTTCTGATGCTCGAACAATTGTGAACCAATTAATTTGTCAGTATCCTCTCCAGTTAATACTTTTCCTTCCACCATTTCTCGAAGAGGCGACTTTAATCGACTTTTTCAGCTGTCAACTCTTCCTGAGAAAAAACGTTAATTTTTTAACCAATCGCACACGCTTCTTCCCTGTTTACTAACTTTATTTCCAACCCTAATGCTTTTAAAATTTTTTCAAGAGTATCTAATCGAGGAATAACACCATTCTGTTCTATTCGGGCAATTGCAGGTTGCTTTAATCCAGCCCGTTGTGCAAGTTCAGCCTGACTCCAACCCAGTTGTGTCCTTCTTTCAATGATGGCGGACGCAATTTGAACAGTTAAACTGATTTCGTCCCTGTCTCTTTGATCCAAGGCGTCCAGTTCTTTATAAACATCTTCCCATTCAATCATGCAATGGAACCTCCTTTATTCTCCATACCGTTTTATCCAGTCCTTTCTTTCTGCTTCAGCACGTCGGATTTCACGTAAAGGGGTTTTTCTCGACTTTTTACGAAAAGCATGAAGTATCACGCATTGCCTATTTTTCCAAAAGAAGTAGAATATCCTGTGGTCTAACGGTCTGAGTTCCCATATATTATCTGTCACTTTTTTAGCTAACTCTTTTGGTAAATACCCATTGCGTTCCTTTAACAATTCCATGGTATAGGCAATCTTTTTCATTAACACTTTAGCATGTTTATCACCATTTTTTGATTTTTGATTCAATGCACACAGGAATGCTTTCATTGGACAAAAACCATTTTCAGTTTGGTAAAATAAGATTTTCACCTAACGTTGCCCCTTTAATATAACATAAATGTTATAAAACACAAAGTATGATCATCTTAAAAAGGCAAATCTCCATCGTCAATATCGACCGATTCACCTTCGCCTTCAAACGGAGTTTTAGATGAATCCGTTTCTTTTGTGGCATTTGAACCGCCAATGAAACGGACGTTTTCTGCTACGACTTCAGCTACCGCCACTCGCCGCCCTTCATTGTTTTCATACGTACGGAGTTGCAGACTGCCTTCTACAGCAGTTAACCGCCCTTTTTTCAAGTAATTCGCACACGCTTCCGCCAACTGTCTCCACGTGACGATGCGAATAAAATCCGTTTCCCGATCCCCTTGCTGGTTCGTGTACCGCCGATCCACTGCAAGCGTGAACGTCGTCACGGCAATGCCGTTCGGTGTGTAGCGTAATTCCGGATCACGGGTTAGTCTCCCAATCAAAATGACGCGATTCAGCATTTGAACCTCCTTCTGAACCTGCCGCACTTTTATTCGCCCGGCAGGCGGCGATATTTGTCTTTTTGAAAAGCAAGAGAACGTTTCTCTCCGCTTCCTCCGCCCACTTTGGGCGTTCGCTCATAGAATAGATTTTCAAAACAGGTTCCAGCAGGGGGGCGCCGATCTCCTGCTCCCGTTCCTTTATCATGCGGACGACTTTTTGGTATGTTCCGTTCGTTATGCCCAGAACAAGTTGTTGGAAGGCAAAATACTTTTCATCTTCCATGAAGGCCTTCCATTCGTTCCACAAACGGGTGCGGAAGTCCAGGTAGTAGTCGTAAAATCCCTTTCTAATTTCAGCCCAATCCGGTTTTTTCTGGTAGCCAATCAACTTTAATTGGGTTGTGGTCAACCTTTCTGCCGGATGGGGCTTGTACTTCTTGCCCTTTTGTTTTCGATACTTTTCGACCACCTCGTCCTCGGATATCCCCTCAAGCAACGAAATAAATCGAAACACACCGCCGGATTCACCGCAAAACCAGCACTTATACACCTGATCTTCCGTGTTCAGGGAAAGGTAATATTTCCGTTCCTTTTCCGGTTTTGAATCCTCCCCGCAAAACGGGCATTTGGCTAACACTTCCCGTTTCCCCCGTGTCCGATCGTTAATGATCAACCCGTGCCGTTCGGCCACGGGGAGAATGTCAGGAAGCATGGCTGTCTGCCCCCTTCGCCGCCTCAATGATTTCCTCCATGCTGGAAGGGACAGGGATTTGCTCCCAATGGGGCTGGAGGACGATGTGTCGGCGGCTTTCTTTCACTTTCCGTTCCGGCTCCCAGTACCGCCAGTTGCGGTAGCACTCAACCGCTTCTTCTACATGGCTGCACCGGTTTCCAAAACGATGTGCAGGGCAGATGTGTGCCACAAGAAGAAAGGAGCCTTTCGGTTCCACTCTGACCAGATAAACCCCGTTTTTTGACCTGGACGGGATGGCGCAAATTAACGCTGTCCCGTCTTTGAAGGTGGCGGTGATCATCGTAAATCACCTTTTTCCTGATCCGCCAACGTTTTTCCGTTGACGGATCGGATAAACCTGAAGCCGTTTTGTTCTTCCCATTCCATGTGAAACGGTTTATCTTCCGGAATGGTCTTAGCCAACGCT
>CALBTX010000089.1 GCA_937967685.1 uncultured Bacillaceae bacterium
TTTGTTTAAAGGAGTGATGATTTTGTTGAAAGTTTTCAGACTCGGTTATGTTGATTTTGTCACAAAAGATTTGGAAAAATTGTCAGAATATTATTCTGAAATTATCGGTTTTTCCAAAACTTTCGAAAGTCATGAAAGCGCATACTTCAGCAGTTCGACGGATCATCATAACATTGCGCTGCATGCGTCTCACTTCACCGGTATTCAGCGGATTGGCCTGCAACTGCATGCCGATATTTCCGTGCAAGATGCGGCGAAATGGTTAAACAATGAAGGGATCAACACCAACGTGAAAACGGAGGCCAGACCGGGTGTACCCGAATTGGCTGAATTTACGGATCAGGACGGTTACATCATTCAATTGTTTTCGTCGATGGAAGTGGCAGCTTCAGGATTCAAAAGAAACAGCATTGCTCCGAACAAAGTCGGGCATTTGTCGCTGCGGGTTAAAGATGCCAAACGGTCTGTCGAATTTTACAAATTATTAGGATTTACTAATACCGATTGGATCGAAACGTTTTTCGGCTTTATGACGTGCAATTCGGATCATCATGTTTTAAATTTCTGCACATCTCCGGAAAAAGCCGGAGAAATGCATCATCTCGCCTTTGAACTAAGGGATTATTCCCACTTGGCCGCTTCGCTCGATTTTTTGGGCAAACATGAAATACCGATTCTGTGGGGTCCTTCCCGCCACGGGGCCGGACATAATATCGCCACTTACCATCATGATCCGGACGGCAATGTCATCGAACTGTTTACGGATGCGGATGTATACATTAAAGAATTAAACCGCTTTGAACCGAGACCGTGGCACAGGGACAACCCGCAAGTACCGAAAGTTTGGGGAACCGATGAATGTATTTCTCAATGGGGAACCGATTTTGAACATGCATTAGTATAAAAAATGTTCAGGGCAGGATGACGCCCAAAACTTTCAGATCGTCCCCAGCGGATTGGACAGCCCCGAGCGAAGAATGGACAGCCTTGATCGAAAAAATTGGGATGGAGGAGAAAGCATGAACAAAAAACTTTTTAAGAATGGAATTGTTTTAACCCTGGATGAAGCGATTGGAGATTTTAAAAAAGCCGATGTGCTTGTCGAAGGCACGAAGATTGTCGAGGTAAAGCCTCATTTAGAGCTGTCCGATTGTGAAGTGATTGATGCCTCTAATATGATCGTCATGCCTGGTTTTGTCGATACCCATCGACACACCTGGGAATCCGTCGTTCGCAATGTAGGTGCGGATTGGTCGCTTCAAAAGTACTTAAGCAGCATTTATTATGGGAACATCGGTTCCAAGAGAACGCCTCAGGACGACTATATCGCCAACCTATTAGGAGCGCTTGAGGCCCTTGATGCCGGCGTGACGACCCTTTTGGACTGGTCAATGATCATTTCGCCGGATCATGCTGAAGAAATGATTCGCGGCTTGCAAGAATCGGGAATCAGAGCTGTCTTTGCTCACGGATGTCCGGGAGACGGGGATTACTGGCATCGGGAGAGCAAGCGGCACAATGGCGAAGATGCCAGACGGATCAAACAGAAATATTTTTCATCCAAAGATCAATTGCTGACCATGGGCCTGGCTATTCGCGGACCTGAGTTTTGTTCGTGGGAGACGTCCGTAGAGGAGATTCGCCTGGCCAGGGAATTGGATGCGCTTTGCAGTATGCATCTTGGTTTCGGCACATGGGGAGCCGCTGATCGTTCGATTGAAAAACTGCATCGGGCCGGGCTCTTAGGTCCTGATTTAAACTTTGCCCATGCAAACGCCGTCAGCCCGGAAGAAATGAAGATGCTTGCCGAAGAAGGCGGTTCTGTTTCGGTTACTCCGGAGATTGAGATGATGATGGGACACGGTTATCCCGCCACCGGTTTGGCAGTGGAAAATGGTGTGCGTCCCAGCATCGGGGTGGATGTGGTGACATCGACAGGCGGGGACATGTTTGCTCAAATGAAGTTTACGCTGCAAGCGGAACGTTCCAGGGTGAATGAAACGATTTTGGCCAGCGGAGAAATGCCCGGACCGCCATTACATATCTCTGCCAGGGAGATATTGGAGTTTGCTACCGTAGAAGGGGCCAAAGCCTTATTGTTAGAGGACAAAGTGGGGACTTTAACACCGGGAAAAGAAGCGGACATCATCATGATTCGGACAGCCGATCTGAATATGTTTCCTGTCAATGATCCCATCGGCGCTGTGGTGCAATGTGCGCATACGGGAAATGTCGATTCTGTGTTTGTGGCAGGCCAGGCTGTGAAACGGAACGGCAAAATGGTGAATGTGGATATGGAGCGCGTGCGTCACCTGGCCGTACAAGCAAGAGATTCAATTTTTGAGAAATACGGTCATCCGGACGGTGCGTGGTTAGTGGGCGCTGACAGATCGTCCATGGTTTAAGAAATGGAGCAGTGCCTGAAATTGATGTTCTGCCTCCTGATAGCCTTGATGATATAAATGGTGCAGCCTTCCCCGATTGCGCTCTATTCTGCTTGCCGCGAGCGGTTGCTCGGGTTGTATAATGAACACTTCGTTTCGCTTGGCCATATTCGTCAGCATTTTCATAGTCTGATTGTATTTGAGGTGACGTTCTTTTAAGCGGAGCGCAAATTCGGGATTGTTTCTAAAGACCTTTTTGAAGAGCCAGTATAATTTCGTCGCTCTTTTGACATACCCTTTGTTTCTTGTCAAAACGACGACGTGTTTCTTATACCCTTTATTCAATGAAGGTTGAATCGGAATCGGATCGGAAATGCCCCCGTCCATTAAGTGTTTCCCCTGAAAAGAAACACTGGGGGCCAATAGAGGTAAAGAGCTGGAAGCGCGAATAATATTTAACAAGTCTTCCTTTGAAGCGTATGTATCGTGATAGATCGGTTTTCCTGAGTTTAAGTCCGTCGTGGCGACGACAAATTCAGTGTTTGCTTGAATAAAAGCGCCAAAATCAAGAGGAACGAGATGGTTCAACAGCTTATCGAAAATAAAATCCATGCTGAATAATTCTTTTCGACGAATCAATCGTTGATACGAAATCAATGCGCGGTTTTTCATTAATTCTTGAAGAATTCGATAATTTTCCCCTGTTTGTTTGGCGATGTAATAGCTCCCTATGAGCGCGGCCGCAGACGCTGTGGATACAAGCGGAAATGTGATGCCTTTTGTCTGAAAGAACTCAAGCACTCCGGCGGTATAGGCACAGCGCATGCCCCCGCCTTCCAAAACTAAGCCGACATTGTTCAACATTGACACACTTCCCTCATGAATATAAGAAAAGTATAGCAATTGTATGCACGGTGAATCAATAAACTTCTCCCGGCTTGATCATGCCCTCTAAAATTAAACATTGCCTCACCTGTCGAAATTTCATGGTAAAATATTATTACGGTGTAAACATGGCAAACATACTGAAAATGTCGATTTAGAAAGGAGTGTTTTTTTGGAGGACAAAATTATCCAATTATTGCGGGACATAAAGAGAGAGCAGTCCGAAATACAAAAAGAACAAAGGACCAGTTTCAACAAGCTGAACGAAAGAATGGACAAGCTGGAAACACGGTTTGAAGGATTGGAGACTCGGATGGATGGTTTGGAGACTCGGATGGATGGTTTGGAAGAGGAGTTAAAGGATTTTCGAAAGGAAACGAGCCAAAATTTTGCCATGATCATCAATGAAAATCGCGCCCTCAGAAATGAAGTCAAAGAAATCATGGAAAAGCAAGAAAATGACTATACTCATCTTGATTTGAAAACCGATGCGATCCAGAGTGAACTTTTAAAATTAAAAAGACAGTAGTTCTCTATTTAAGGTGCTTTCCCTTCCCAAACACCATGAACAAGCCAAGGACAATGAGTGCCATCGGCCACCAGTGTTGGATCCATTGTTCACCTTGGAAACCTAGAAGAAGAATGGGGAAAGCTAACAAAATGCCAGAAGGAACGAGGTAGCCTATTTCCAGCGTACGCAAAAAAGAGAGCAAAAACCCCATGCCAACCGCCCCCGGATACATTGACCAGTGATCGGGCCACTCTGAAATATGCTCCAAAGCGAAAAAATGAACACCGATAAAAAAAGTAATGCCCCCGGGGACCACTGCTCCTTTGTCACGGCCAAAAAATGAACTGATGATGAAGGCGAGACCGACGACCATGACGATGACCGGCCAAGATAAATAGTTGTCGATAGCGGGTATTTCCAATTGTCGCAACAAAAAATAGACCCCTAATCCGAGGAGAACCATTCCCGGGAACAGCGTTTCTCTATTCATCATTTACCCTCCCGAATGCCGGTGCGCATCATAAGCATGATCCCCAGTATAATGAGCAGAGCAGGCCAGACATAAGGCAACAATTGACCGACATAAGTCAGCACATGAAATCCGGAAATGTTTTGAAGGAGAAACAAGCCGCCGATGATAATCAATCCTACTCCGACCCACACGTTTGTTTGGCGAGAACTTGCTTCATTCACGTCGTCCTGTTCCACGGTGATGACTGTATCATCGTCTCTCCTGTTGGAGTGAGGCTCATTCGGAATAATGATCATCGCAACGATATAGGCCACAACGCCCCAAAAAATGTGTCCGATCAATGTGCCGACAACCCACAAGAGGCGCACAATCACTGGATCAATCTTAAAATATTGAGCGATTCCCCCACATACACCGTCTAATATTTTATCCGAATTAGATTTGTACAGTTTTTTCATGCTTCTTGTCTCCTCACCCGAAAGATCAAGTATCATTTCATATTTTCCAGTTCATATTATTCAGGTCATATTATTATAGTATATTCATTGTAACATAATGATGTCTCTGGCACCTCAGTCTATTGCACCTCGTGTCCTATTGAAAGTATCTAAAATTTCAGATAATATGGATGGTGGAAATGATGCTAAATGGAGGATGATCGGCCATGAACGTTCCTTTATCAAAAAAAGTGTGGGAAATGTTCGTTCGAGACGGCGTGCTTGACTCCTCTAGATTAGGCGACAGAATTTCAGAGTCGTGGTATTTGTGCAAGAAAGCTGGTGTCAATCCTCATGGTGGAGAAGGACGACGCATACTGGATGAAAACGCGTTGTCCGAAAGAAGAAAGAACAACGCTCAGCTGCTTGATCTTGCCCGGCCGTACATGGATCAGCTGTATCGATCCATGCGCAATTCGGGGGTCATTCTCCTCTTGATTGATGCCGATGGTTTTGTATTGCTGATGAAAGGGGATGAAGCGACCCTCCAGCTGGCGAAAGACATTAATTTTATACAGGGTGTCCAATGGACAGAACAGGAAGTGGGCACAAATGCCATTGGCACGGCATTAAGGACCGGCGAAGCGATCGCGGTCGTCGGAACTGAACATTATGCGGTCGCTTCTCAAAACTGGACGTGTGCCGCTGCACCGATTCATGATCCGGAAGGGAATGTGCTTGGAATTCTTGATATTTCCAGTCCTGTGTTTCGCAATCATCCTCATACATTGGCCGCTGTGACTTCTGCTGCTTATGCCATCGAACACAAGTGGGAAATGATGGAGAAAAATCGTGAATTGGAACTGTTCAAAAGCGCCTATCCGCTGTTAACCTCTGATCAGCTTCTCGTCATCTGCAATTTCCGTCATCAAGTGTTATTAATGAGTGAACAAATAAAGGCACAAATATCTTCTGACCCGCCTTTTCACTTGGAACAAGTGTTTGATATGGGTTACAGAATCGAACAAAAGAAAACGTTGCGTCATGAAAAGGAGGGAGACATATTAGGTTATGCCGTTTATTTGCAGCCTGAATCTGTCCCGACCACCCAAGTGGCGTTCGGCCAACCATTTTATTTTGACGGCGAGAGAGGGACAAGCACCGTTTTTCAAGCCCTGTTGCAAAAAGCTTCTCAAGTGGCCGCTTTTGATACGGACGTCTATATTTACGGTGAGACCGGTACGGGAAAAGAAGTTTTAGCCCGGGCCATCCATCAAAACAGCTCGCGAAAAAATCATCCTTTCGTGGCGATCAATTGTGGGGCTATCCCCAGTGAATTATTGGAAAGCGAACTGTTCGGTTATGCCGAAGGAGCGTTCACCGGGGCGAAAAGGAAGGGACATAAGGGAAAATTTTTGCAAGCGCAGCGGGGCACATTGTTTTTGGATGAAGTGAGTGAACTGACGCTTCCGATGCAGGCCGCCTTGTTGCGCGTCCTGCAGGAAAGGGAAGTGACCCCGCTGGGCGGATCCAAACCGATTGCGGTGGATATCCGTGTCATCTCAGCTTCAAATCAAGACTTGTCTCAAAAGGTCCGGGAAGGGCAATTTCGGGCCGATTTGTTTTACCGTCTGCATGCGTTTCCATTGGAGATTCCGCCTTTAAGAGAAAGGAAAGAAGACATTCCCGCCCTGATTCGTTACTACTGTCGACAGCACAGTTGGCATGTCCGCTTTCCTCAGGATGTGCTCCAAACGCTTTTGGAACACGATTGGCCAGGCAATGTGCGAGAATTGTTTCACGTGCTGGAATATATGCGCATTGTCAGCAAGGAGCAAATGCCGCAGCGGGATCATTTGCCCCCTTTGATCGTGCAAGAATTGCGGAACATGTCTGCCAAGGGGGTTTCTCCCTTGTTAGAACATCCCGCACATGACAAACAGGAAAAAGAATCGAGCCTTTCTCCTTCAACGAGGCTCACTTATCGCGAACAGCTGGAAAAAGAAAAAATGATGCAAGCGTTGCGGGAAACGGAGGGACAAGTGAGCAGAGCGGCCAGAATGTTAAAGATGCCCAGAAGTACTTTTTACCGCAAATTAAAAAAGTATAATTTGTGATCCATTTTTACTTTTTTGGAGAGAGGGTCAGTTGCCCGAGCCGGCTAATCGTTAAGAAAATATGAGACAAAATGAGACATTTTGAGATGGATGTCTCATTTTTTTGATCTTTTTTATTTATAGATTTTTTAAATTGCAGACGAAAAAGTGACTTTAGCAAGTTGCATTCCCTGGTCTTGCCTGGGATAGCCCCAGTTTGACGAAGCAGTCGAAAGCGTTTTCTTTTTGGCACAAAATTTGCAATGAGTCAGGCGAGGAGGTGATCGGGTGCAAATCATATCTTATCCAACCGTCCCTTATGATCAAGCGTATACCCTTCAAAAACAGCTCGTACGGCGAAGGCAGATTGATGCAATCCAGGATACCGTGCTCATGCTGGAACATCCGCCGACTTACACGATGGGAGCAGACCGCAAATGGGATCACCTCTTATATTCGCCTGCGGTGTTGGAAGAGCAAGGTTTTAAAATTTTCAGCTGTGATCGGGGAGGTGATATCACATATCATGGGCCCGGCCAACTGGTCGTGTATCCCATTATTCATTTGCGCCAGGCGGGATTAACGCCCATTGCCTTTGTTCGCTGCTTGGAACAGGTTGTGATCAACTTATTACAGCACTACGGACTTGAAGGAAGCAGAAAAAAAGGACTTCCGGGTGTGTGGCTGGACGATGCCAAAATTTGTGCTCTTGGCATTGGCATCAGTCAACGGGTGACTTATCACGGGCTGGCCCTTAATGTTCATCCAAATCTTCGTCATTTCGCCAATATTGTTCCCTGCGGGCTCACTCAGTTCGGGGTGACTTCTATTTCCCGAGAAATGGATGGTGAAGTTCAACTGTCGGAAGTGAAAAGCAAGTTCATCTCCGCATGGGAAGAAGTGTTTCAGGTGCCGTGTGAGGTCGTTAAAAAAACTATGATGACGGGAGGAACTGAAATTGGAAAAAACGCAGGTCAAACAACCTATGCTGTCCAAAGATAAAGCCGTTTGGATGTATCGCAAAATGGTCGAAATTCGTCGGTTTGAAGATAAAGTACACGAGCTTTTTTCGGCAGGAAAATTGCCGGGATTTATTCATTTGTACGCCGGAGAGGAAGCCGTTGCCGTTGGCTTGTGCGCCCACCTTCGTGATGACGATTATATCACCAGCACACACCGGGGACACGGTCATTGTATCGCCAAGGAGTGCGATATTAACGGCATGATGGCCGAAATATACGGCAAGGCCACGGGATTGTGCAAAGGAAAGGGGGGGTCGATGCACATCGCAGACTTGGAAAAAGGCATGCTCGGAGCCAACGGAATTGTGGGCGGTGGATATCCACTCGCCAGCGGAGCCGCTTTGACGGCCAAAATTAAAAAGACAGATGCAGTCAGCGTTTGTTTCTTTGGTGACGGCGCAAACAACCAGGGCACTTTTCATGAGGGCATCAATTTGGCATCCATTTGGAATTTGCCCGTTGTCTTTGTCGCCGAAAATAACGGGTATGCCGAAGCGACGCCGTTTGCGTATGCTTCCAGTTGCGAGAATATTGCCGACAGGGCCAAATCTTACAATATTCCGGGAGTGATCGTCGACGGGAAGGATGTGCTCGCCGTTTATCAGGCGGCGCAAGAAGCGATCGACAGGGCGCGCAGGGGAGAAGGGCCGACCCTGATTGAATGTAAAACATATCGGAATTATGGACATTTCGAAGGTGACGCCCAAACGTACAAGGATGAAGAGGAGAGGAAGACCCATTTAGGTGAAAAGGACGCCATTCAAATGTTCCGCACATACCTCACAGAGAATGATCTGTTAAGCGATGATGAACTGAATGCCGTGGACAAAGAAGTGCAGCAGATGATTGAAGACAGTGTCCGTTTTGCTGAAGAAAGTCCCTATCCGGCTGAAGAAGAACTGGAAACTGATGTGTATGTTTCATATTGACAGATTACAGAAACGTTATGAATACGTTTGCGCAAAACTTTTCATTATTAGGGAGGGTGAAATATGACCAGACAAATCAGCTTTTCAGCAGCGCTCAATGAAGCGATGAGCATTGCCATGCAAAAGGACGAAAATGTGATCCTTCTGGGAGAAGACATTGCCGGAGGAGCGGCCGTGGATCATCTTCAGGATGAAGATGCCTGGGGAGGTGTGATGGGGGTCACACAAGGATTGGTAACTCAATTTGGCCGTGACAGGGTGTTGGATACACCGATCAGTGAAGCAGGGTTTATCGGGGCTGCGGTCGCCGCCGCTTCAACCGGTTTGCGGCCCATTGCCGAATTGATGTTCAACGATTTCATTGGCAGTTGTTTGGACCAAGTGATGAATCAGGGGGCGAAACTTCGGTACATGTTCGGCGGGAAGGCCGAAGTCCCCTTGACCATCAGAACGATTCACGGCGCGGGATTCCGGGCCGCCGCCCAGCACTCTCAAAGCTTGTATGCTTTGTTCACCCATATTCCGGGACTGAAGGTGGTCGTTCCTTCAACACCTTACGATGCCAAAGGACTGCTCCTTTCGGTCATCGAGGATAACGATATGGTGATCTTTTTTGAAGATAAAACACTGTACAACATGAAAGGTGAAGTGCCTGACGGGCATTATGTCATCCCCTTGGGTCAGGCTGAGGTCAAACGGGAAGGGAAAGATTTAACGATTGTGGCCATCGGCAAGCAGGTGCACACGGCCGCCAAAGCGGCGGAACAGCTGGCCGAGAAGGGCATTGAAACCGAAATCATTGACCCCCGTACGCTTTCTCCTTTTGATGAAGATACCGTTTTGGAATCGGTGGCTAAGACGAATCGTTTGATCATCATCGATGAAGCCAATCCGCGTTGCAGCATCGCCCGGGATATTGCCGCCATGGTTGCCGACAAAGGTTTTGATTCACTGGATGCACCGATTAAAACGATCACGGCTCCCCATACACCGGTGCCGTTCTCCCCGACACTTGAGGATGCCTATCTGCCCAGCCCGCAAAAAGTGATTCAAATCGTTTCCGAGTTAATTGGTGATGACTCATTACAGGCCATTTCTTAGTCATAGTTGGTTCCTGTCTATGGACTTAGTAATAGTTGGTTCCCGTCTATGGATGTAACGTTAAACCGCAGAAAACAAGGGTGGATATGTGTACTCCACCCTTTACATATCTCGAGGAGGGAGATTATGGCCGAAGAAATTATTATGCCCAAGTTAGGAATGGGGATGGAAGAAGGAACCGTCGTTGAATGGAGAAAAGCGAAAGATGAGGAAGTCAAGCAAGGGGAAACGGTTGTTGTCATCAGTTCCGAGAAGATCGAAATGGAAGTGGAGTCACCGCGAGACGGGGTTTTACTGGATATGGTGGCTTCTGCAGGAGATGTCGTCCCTGTCGGCAAGGTGATCGGTTATGTCGGTCAGCCCGGTGAGCAGTTGGCGACTAAGTCGGCAGGGGAGAGCGCGGAGGAAGTCCAATCGGCTCGTCTTGCGGACGCCAAAGATGAAGTGGCGTCAACCGTATTGACGCCGGAGAAACGTGAAGAAAAGACAACCTCAGGTGTAACGGATAAAACAGTCGTATCAGCAGGAAGGAGAAACACAAATAAAAACCGGATCTCCCCCGTGGCTCGAAAATTGGCCAGGGAAGCCGGCATTGATGTCGAACAAATTGAGGGAACCGGTCCCCGCGGACGGGTGACAAAGGC
>CALBTX010000090.1 GCA_937967685.1 uncultured Bacillaceae bacterium
TCGCTGCTTTCGACTTTTATTTTGCCGCTGTGCTCCTTGACGGTGGCGTATACTTGGGTTAATCCCATGCCTGTGCCATCGCTTTTTAACGAAAAAAAAGGAGTGCCCAATAAAGCCATTTTATCCTGAGGGATGCCTGTCCCGGTGTCGGAAATGGAAAAATGGACGCCGTGATGCGTTTTATAGTGTTCAAAGGTTAAAGTTCCTCCGTTAGGCATGGCTTCAATCGCATTTTTAATCAGATTAAACAGGGCTTTTTTCAATTGATTTCGCTTACCTTCTATCGTTGCATCGGAATCCCTCATGTGCTTAATGATCTCAATGTGATACAGTTGGTTTTGGAAAAGTAACAAAAGCGATTCAAGTTCACTGCAAAGATTGACTCGGACGAATGGTTCTTCGGATTTATTTGGCCTCGAGACCAGCAATAAATCATTGAGCGTATTGACTGCCCGATCAAGTTCACTTTTGGCAATTTCCAAGTAGCGCTCATTAAAACTTTCTTCAAGAAGCTGTAGAAATCCCTTAACCGAAGTTAATGGATTGCGAACTTCGTGGGCAATGCCGGCTGACATTTGTCCAATGCTGGATAAAAGGTCTGCGTTAAGGTTTTCCTCAGAATTTGGTAAAAGATGATTGACATTCAATACGAGAACGACAAACTCTCGGATTTGGTTTTTCTCAGTTATCCTTTGAAAAATAAAGAGGTGAGGTTGATTTTTGATTTCGGCGATAAAATAATTAATTTCTCCCTTCAGACATTTTGTCATTTGGGTCCTTAACGAAGCATCTTTCGTGATGTCTAAGAGGTTTGATGCTGGTAAGTGCTCCAGTTCAAACAGTTCCATGGCAACATTGTTAGCATGTGCGATGTGTCCATCAGGCCATAGTCTCAAATAGGCGATACGGATAGATTTATCTTCTGAATTTCCCGTCATACATATCCCCCCTTTTATTCGCCCACTTCACGATTCTGACATAGGTGCCAAAATTTTTTGAGCTTGAGATGTGGAATTCGTTAACCAATCTTTGGACACCCGAAAGACCCAAACCAAGACCTTTTCCGGAAGAAAATCCTTCGGTAAGGGCGAGTTCAACATCCTCGATACCTGGACCTTGATCGGCGGCGATGACTTCAACTCCTTTGGAGCCCATTCTCCGTATAGTAATTTCGCCTTTTTGGGCGTAAGCCAAAATATTTCTGGAAAGTTCCATCACGGCAATGACTAGTTTTGTTTCATCCACTCCATACAAAGGGATGGAACGGGCCACCATTTTGGTAACGGTTACAGCTTTGTAAATATCCTCTTCTTGATCAATGATGACTCTGCACACCGCATGTGGTCCCCCTCGACTGGTCTTGGCAATTATTTTCATATTAACATAAATCTCTCGCTTACGTTTTTCAAAAAAAGATTGACATTTTACATACGACATAGTACTCTGTACTACAGAGTTAATTAAATTTATTAGCTAACTTTGTAAAATAAAGTTCTCTAATAAACTTTGGGGTGAATCTTATGCAAACGAAAAATGAAAATGATCCAAGGGAACAGGCTTTGGCTGATCTGGAGTATATTAAACATTTGACATTCAGAAGCCGGCAATATGCTTCCGAAAGCAGTCCTTATTTTATTCTGTGGGGCGTGATCTGGGTGATTGGTTTCGGCAGCATGGCATTCGGATGGAAAGAATACGCCAATTGGATTTGGGGCGTGTTAAGTGTTGCCGGACTTGCCGTGAACTTCTTTATTGCCGCACAGCAGGAAAAGAGAGATCCCATGCCTCGCTTGATTAGCAAACAGTTCGCTAAGATCTGGGTCAGCTTTCTCGTGATTGTTGGTTTGTTCATCGTCTTGTTGTCGACGGGTTTTTTAGCCTTTGAGTTTTCCTATATCGGTTTATATGCCGTCATTCTCATTGCCGTCATGTATGTGCTTTTGGGTGTTGTTTTAGGAAAACAGATTTTGCTGATGGGAATCTGGCTGGGTATCCTCGCTTCGGTGACCGCCATTTGGTTGATGCCTTACAGCAGTATTATTTTTGCCATTTTCGGCGGCGGAAGTTTAGTCGTCACAGGATTGATTTTAAAGCGTTGGAGGCATGAACATGAGCGAGGCTGATTTAAATAAAATCGATGATTTGATTCATGCCAAAGCGAGGCTCGGCATCATGAGCTTGATAATGACTTACGGGAAGTGCGACTTTACGTTTTTGAAAAAAAAATTGTCCTTGAGTGACGGTAATTTGGGTACACATATACGCAAATTGGAAGAAGCGGAATACATCCGGGTGGAAAAAACGTTTGCCAATCGAAAACCGAAAACCGTTTGTTATCCGACTGAGAAAGGAGAAAAAGCTTATCAAAGATATATATGTGCTTTGGAAGACATGCTCTATATGTCAAAGGGAAACGAAAAAGCGTAATCAGGGAAACGAAAAGCGTTATCGCTGAGAGAAGAGGGAGAAGGGTGAACGGCAAAAAAAGATAAGCCCCGGCAAGTTGGGGCCCTTCAAGCCGGCCGCTTTATGACGGATCCTCCGTGTTGACCATTCGGTAAGCCACTTGAGTTAAACGACTGTAAAACAATTCGCGCAGCGGCCCTTCTAAACCGATTTCATCCATCGCTTCCTTCATACACTCCAGCCATGCTTTGGCCCGCTTGGGGGTGATTTCAAAAGGGCTGTGCCTGCGGCGGAGATCAGGGGGTCCATAAGTTTCGCGGTAAACGGGAGGTCCGCCCAAAAACTGGGTCAAAAGCAATTTTTGTTTGTGCATAATGATCTGCATATCCTCTTGAAAGATAGGCTTTAGGTCTGGGTGTGCATAGACACGAGGATAAAAAGCTTCGACAAGTTTCTGCAAGGTTTCTTCCCCGCCGATTTGTTCATATAACGATTGTTCCATTTCTATTCACTCCCCATATAACGTTTGGCATGCTGATAGGCGCGAAATTTGGTCAAGAAGTTCATTTCTAAAAGAAGGCGATTTTCGTTTCCTTATGTTGAAAATAGCCGATTGCACTTTTTAATGCTGTGATATGTATCACAGCTCTTTTATTCCCTAGAACAATCCGGTTTGGTATAATTTGATGAACAGACTCATTTGATCGATCGAAAAAGAAAAGATAGAACGTATTCAGTGCTGATCAAAAATGGAGCGGAGAGAAGGTATCGTTGATGCATCTAAAACCAGAGCGTTCCATTGAACCGTTATGGACCAAGTCTTTTCTACTCCTTATCGTGGGGAACTTGTTTGTTTTCATGGGCTTTCAGATGCTTCTGCCCATCATGCCTCCCTACATCCAATCTTTGGGTGCGTCGGGGGTAGAAATCGGTTTAGTGACGACGTTGTTTTCCATTGGGGCCGTGATCATTCGGCCTTTTATCGGCTATTTGCTTGAATATAAGCGGCGCAAACCGCTTTTGCTTGTCGGTGCTTTGTCCTTATTGACGATTACGGTCATTTATCCGTTGACTCAGATGGTCTTTATTTTCTTGTTGTTTCGGCTGATGCACGGATTGGCCTGGGGATGGTCGACTACCGTTAATGGGACGGCTGCGGTGGACGTTGTCCCCAATTCGCGATTAGGCGAAGGGATGGGCTATTTTGGCCTTTCGATTACCATTGGCATGATCATCGCTCCCAGTTTGGGGATTTTTTTATTTCAGCATTTTGGTTTTCAGATCAACATGATGGTATCGGCCCTTTTATGCATCGCTGCGCTTGTCATGTTTGCCTGTCTAAAAGACCACACACCCGATAGTGTCATAAATCGGGATTTGAAGCAACTTAAATTTTCATTTTTCGGTTCACTGATTGAGAAAAACAGCTGGTATCCCGCTTTAGTCACGTTAACGTCTACTTTCGGCTACGGCAGTATTGTCACTTTTATCGTGATCTTCGGCGAGGAACGGGGGATCAGTGCCATTTATCTTTTTTATTTGGTCAATGCCCTCGTCGCCACTCTGATCAGGCCGATCACCGGGAGATGGTTTGATCAAAGAGGTCCACAAGGCCTGATCATCGTGTGTGCCTCGCTCACGTTTGCCGCCCTCTGGATTCTGTCATTTGCGGATTCGAATATTGATCTTGTGATTTCCGGCATGTTGTTCGGTGCCGGATATGGCTCTCTCATCCCTGCTCTGCAGGCCTGGGTGCTGGCCAAAACGAGTCCGGAGCGGCGGGGTGTGGCCAACGGCATGTATTATTCTGGGATCGATTTGGGCATCGGGCTGTCCGGATTGGTATTTGGCATTTTTGCCCCCTATGTCAATACCGGCACGTTATTTCAAATGTCGAGCGTGTTTTTCCTCCTTGTCATCATCATGACCATTTTTGCAAGGGGGCAAGAGATGACATTTGGACAACAGCAAAAGTTTGATGAATAAACGATCGTTTGGAGACAATCGAAGGCTTGCGGAACAGCTTACGGAACGACGGATCTCTTCCGTCGTTGACTTTTCAGTATGGTGATCACGTCAAATAGTCTGACGAACATGTCCGTCTTAAGACGGATGCTAAAATCATGCCCTGGCTCGTCGTCTGCAAGCGTACTTCTGGGATAGAATATACACAAGCCAAAAACGAAAAGGAGGTACATATCGACATATGTCAGGGAAACAAATCTTTGGCGTGATTCTATTGGTTTTCGGTTTTTCTGCTTTGCTCGGCTTGCTGGGCGTCCATCTGGGCGGTTTACTCAGCTTTGTCCTAGGGATATTCATGGTCATTTGCGGATTCAGAAAATGGCATGAGCAAAGCCGGGTGCTCGGCTTAAGCCTGCTCATTTTCGGAGGGCTGCTGCTCCTCGGAAGTGTTCCTCTCCTTCTAAGCCTCTTCATCGGAGGGATTCTCGTCTACTTTGGTTTTCAATTGATCCGTCACGATCGGGACTCCTCTCCGTCAAACGATCAATCCTCAGGGGCGGTGGAAAAAGCTCCGCTTCATGACCCGTTTGACGAGGAATGGGAACGTATGATGAAATCGGCTAAAACTTAACAGACGATGGTAGATTGAATGTTTTGGATGCAAACATGATGTCGTGAATTTGAAGACATGGTGTTGTGATATGGAAGAAAATCATTGATTCATTGATCAAGGAGGCATTTGAGATGGTTTTTAAAAGAATTCGGGATATAACTTTGGCAACGATTCATGAGGGGTTGGATGCCGTAGAAAATCCGGTAACGATGTTAAATCAGTATTTGCGGGATATGGAAGCTGAGATTGAGAAGGCGGAAGAAGCGATCGTCAAACAAACGTTGATTGAAAAAAAATTTTTGGAATATAAAAGCGAAGCAGAGCACGTGGTGGATAAGCGCATGCGTCAAGCCACGTTGGCGGTTGAGGCCGGGGAAGAGGATTTGGCGCGCAAGGCATTGGCAGAAAAGAAACGTTACGCTCAAAAAGCGGAACAGTATGCACAAATGGCGGAAGAAGCCCTGAATCAGGTGCAGAACCTCAAAGAACAGTTAAAGGAAATGAAAGAGAAATATGCTCAGCTGCGCGATAGAAAGTATGAACTGATTTCAAGAGCCAATGCGGCGAAAACAAAAAAGCAAATGAACACGGCCATGTCTAAATTTAATTCGGATACGGCGCTGAAAGGTTTTAAACGGATGGAAGAACGCATTGCGGAATGGGAAACTGAAGCCGAAGTTCGTCAAGTCGGACGTGCACACACTTTTGGTGAGCAGTTGGAAGCTTTGGCACCTGATGAAGAGATTGAAAAAGAATTGGCCGCGCTCAAACAGTCCAGATCCGAGTAAGAAAACTTTTTAACGGGAAGAATGGGATGCTTATGAAACGGTTGATTGGCATGACTTGTATTGTTGTCGGCGTACTGCTGGCCATCGTGACCTTCGGTCAATCCTTGTTTTCGCTTGATTTTGGAAGAGGGAAAAACGATGCAGGGGATGTTCAAGAACATGCCCTGGAAAACATTGACCGGCTGGACATCGATGTGTCCAGCTCTCACGTTTATGTGACCAGCGCGGATATCGATCATTTGCGTCTGGAATTAAAAAAAGCTGACGACAGCAGGAAAACGATGCATACGCAGGAACAGGGGGACGAATTACAGATCTCGGTCCAGGGGCCGAAGTTTCAAATTTTACCACTGGATTGGCTGACGCAGTTGATCAGTGGAAAAATGCCTCAGACCGAAGAGTTGTATGTCACCATTCCGGACGACTTTGACCAAGCCATTCGTTTGGATTCGAGTTCTGGAACGATCAATATGGCCGGACTTCAAGGTTTGAGCGAGCTTGATATTGATGTCAGCTCAGGCAGCGTCATGATCGAGGAGATAATGACTGAAAAGTTTCGTTATGACGGTTCTTCAGGTCGTTTAACCGTTCAGGGGCTGAATGCCCACGAAAGTGAGATAGCCATCAGCTCGGGAAAAGTCATTTTGAATGATATCAGCGGCGAAATCCAAGGGGAATCATCATCAGGATCGGTTGAAATCAATGTCGCATCGCTGGAGGAGTCGATTGAATGGCAAGCGAGCTCAGGGTCCATCACACTGCGTCTTCCTCATGAGGCCTCGTTCGAATTGAGTGCTTCAACGAGCTCCGGTTCCATTGATTCCGATTTTCCGATGATGGTCCAATCTCAATCAAAGCGTGAATTGAACGGCGTTGTAGGTGAAGGTGGCGTCCCCATTGATTTAAAAGTTTCATCAGGTAAGATTAAGATTGAGCAGAACAACCGCTGAAGCGCCGAGGGATGCTAGATATATCTTCGGGTCTCAACGCGCATCACAGCGGGACTGCTCATCTGCACGGAGGAGACCGGCATGCACTTAACAGGTCGAATGGTGATAGGAATAATCATTATATTAATAGGTCTCAGCGCCCTTTTTTCCACCCTGGGCACACCGATCGATTTCGGCCAAATCGTCGTTCCCGTCATTTTCTTCTTCATCGGTTATTATTTTTGGCAACAGGAACGGAAGTTGCTCGGGGGCATATTAGCCGGAATGGGTGCGATTTCGTTTTTTAATCATGTCTTACACATAAACATTGCCGGAATCTTACTTGCAGCGTTGATGGTCTACTTTGGCTATCGTTTGCTTCGAGAAGACCGGGAAGCTGAAGATGACGAGACGTGGTGGGAAAACTGGGACACGGGCGAGAGTGAAACAGAAGAAGTGTTCCAGACAAAAAAAATGAAAAAGAATCATCAGTTTGGAAAAAAAAGGTCGTTTGAAGATGATATTGATCGCGAAATTGAAAAGTTGACACAAAAAGTGAAACATGCTTTTTCAAATGATGATTCAAACACATCAGAAGAACAGGATTATTCGGAGCAGAAAGAGCATACGTTCGGAAAAGATGAACAGGCCGAAAAGGATGCAAACAGAAAGGTTCATCAAGTATCCAGCGTTTTGGGTGATTTTGTCCTTTTGAATCATCGTTTCGAACTGCATAATATGAGAGTGAACAACGGTTTGGGGGATGTGAAAATCGACTTATCCAAGGCGATCATTCCTCCCGGTGAAACCACTTTGGAAATCAATGGATGGCTGGGAGATATCCAGGTTTACGTGCCTTATGATTTGGAAGTCTCCGTTCAGGCGAGTGTTTTAATGGGAGAATTGAATATTCTGGAATATCAGCAGGACGGGTTCAGTCGACGGATTTCAACCAAATCCTCCGGATATGAACATACGTCCAAACGGGTTAATTTGACGCTGTCGCTCATTTTAGGCGAAATCGACGTGAGGTATGTGTAATGAATCGCAGGCAACTCTCCAATATTCAATGGCAATGGATTCGCTATTCAATCGGCTTCGGTTTTATCGTAAGCATCCTCTTACTGTTTATGATTTCGGTCCTTTTCGGACGGGGTATGCTGGCCATTGCGCTGCAAAATGTGTTCGGTGTCCCCTTCCTTATTTTTTTAATGCTTGTGGTGACCCTTGTCGGAACCGTATTCGGTTTCACGATGGGCAAACGGATGAAAAAACGTTTGGATCAGCTCGAAGAAGCGTCCATGGCCTTCGAACGCGGTAATTTTTCCTATCAAGTGCCTGATCTCGGCGAGGACGAAATCGGCGTTGTCGGCAAACGGCTCAACAAAATGCGCAAAAGGGTTGAAGAGCAAATTGCTTCCCTGCAGCGTCTTTCTACCGAAAGAGTGGAATGGAATGAAACCTTGAAACAAGCGGCCATCACGGAAGAACGCCAGCGTTTGGCCCGTGAACTGCACGACGCGGTCAGTCAACAACTTTTTGCCATAGCGATGATGACATCGGCCGTACAGCAGACGATCATGACCGATCCGAAAAAAGCAGCCCAACAAATGTCCACCATTGAAGAGATGGCCGGCATCGCCCAATCTGAAATGCGCGCTTTGCTGCTCCATTTGCGTCCCGCTCATCTAGAGGGCAAAGGTTTGAAGGAGGGGATTGAAGATTTACTGAAAGAATTGCAGCAAAAACACGACCTATCCATCACGTGGGATATCGTCGAATTGAAAAATTTGTCCAAAGGAATAGAAGATCATCTGTTTCGCATTATTCAGGAGGCGATTTCCAACGTTTTGCGGCATGCGAAGGCCACGAGCTTACAGGTCAAGCTCGCTGTTGTCCAGGATCAGATCCGCCTGAAAGTTCAGGACGACGGCATCGGATTTCACATGGAGAAAGAGAAGCATTCCTCATACGGACTGCGCTCCATGAATGAACGGGTCAATGAAATTGGAGGTGTTCTGGAGGTGATCTCCTTACCGAACAAAGGAACCCAGATTGAAGTGAAAGTACCGCTTGTAAGAATGGATAAGGGGAGGGTGGATGATGATTCGCGTCCTATTGGTTGATGATCATGAGATGGTACGCATGGGTTTGGCTGCCTATTTAGCGACGGAAGCGGATATTGAGGTCATCGGCGAAGCGTCCAACGGGGAAGACGGTGTGCGCTTGGCTTTGGAGTTGAAACCGGATGTTATCTTAATGGATCTGGTCATGGAGGGGATGGACGGGATTGAAGCGACCCGGCGGATCATGAGCGAAGACCCAAAGATGCGCATTATCGTCTTGACGAGCTTTATCGATGATGAGAAAGTGTATCCGGTGATTGAAGCCGGGGCGATGAGTTATCTTTTGAAAACATCCCGCGCCCCGCAAATTGCCGAAGCGATCCGGTCGGCCTATGCCGGGCAATCGATGGTTGAAGCTCAAGTCACCGGAAAAATGATGCAGCGCATGCGCTCGGGAGAAAGCAAGCTTCCCCATGAGCATCTGACAGAACGTGAACTGGAGGTCTTACGCTTGATCGCAGATGGAAAAAGCAATCAGGACATCGCCGATGAACTGTTCATCGGGGTCAAAACGGTTAAAACACATGTCAGTAATATACTGACAAAGCTCGGTGTGGAAGATCGCACGCAGGCGGCAATATACGCCCACCGACATTCGCTCGTCCGTTAGTTCCCCTTCTGTTCATTCATTTTTTTCTATAGAAAAGCTAAAAGTATAAAAGCAAAAAAAATAGGCAATTAAGCCCGATAACAAGTATGTACCCCCTACCTTGTCATGGTAGAGGGGAAAGAGGGACGGTTCAGAGGACACACGATGAGAGGAAATTTGCCACTTTTAATAGCCGTAACCGAAGCAACCGCAACCAACAATGATCAGTAAGATGAACAAAACAACGATCAACGTAAAGTTGTTAAACGGACCATATCCTGCAGTAGCTCCCATGAAAAATCCTCCTTTGATTCTTTGTTTGTGAGATCTCACATTGTTAATGTATGCCCTGGACACGAATGTGTATAGACGAATATACTGGGTCATTCATGGAGTTTTGGCAGAATCAAAGGCGGAGCGCTTATTTATTTTTTTTTTGCAAAAATAGACAAATGCCGGCGGGATGTTAAACGCCACGAATTCAATGGAAACATCGCCAAACAACTGTTTTAATCGGTTTTTCATATGTGTCGAATACTGATACATCATAAACATGCCGTCATCTTTCAATCTCGTATGAATGTGATGAAAAATTTGCTCTGTTTTTTCTTTGGGAAACAAAGTGAAGGGCAATCCACAAACGATGCAATCCACTTGATCGATCCCCATGTCGTCGAGGATATCTGGCAGAAACATGGCATCAACATGGATGGGCAAATGAGGAAAATCTTTATTAAGTTGTTCTCTCAATTGATCGTCTTTTTCAAAGACAACGAAGGTCCCGTTTTGTAAGACTTTAGTCAATTCCCTTGTAAAGACGCCTGTACCTGCTCCCAATTCAACACACGTTTTTGGCTTCTCTTTTTCTACGCAATCAATGATTTTTTGGACGAGGAATTTTGAGCTCGGAATGATACTTCCCACTTCACGAGGAGAGCGCAAAAAACCTTGCAAAAATTCCATTTTATTCATAAGATTCTTCCCCATTTCTTTTTACCTGAGTACAATTTTGATTATTTTTTCCTTTTGAAATACAAATTATACTATTTTTTACGAGATTTTAGAAGGGAC
>CALBTX010000091.1 GCA_937967685.1 uncultured Bacillaceae bacterium
ATCATTTTTATTGAGTTCATCATTTTTATGACAGGAGGTCAGCGTTCATGAATTTCATTGGCGTAATCGGGCTACTGGCGTCACTCGTGCTGCTTATTTACCTGACGATGAAAGGGATCAATATCATCATTGCGGCCATCTTAAGTTCGATATTGGTGGCCCTGACCGGCGGGCTGAATCTTGAAACGGCCCTGACGGAAAATTATATGACCGGCTTTACGGACTACTTCGCTTCTTGGTTCTTAGTCTTTTTGCTCGGCGCGATTTTTGGCAAAATCATGCAGGAAACGAAATCGGCGGAGAGCATTGCCCAATGGGTGAAACGAACGGCGGGGGCAAAGCGAGCGGTCTTTGCTGTCGTCGCCGCAGCAGCCATCATGACTTACGGCGGGGTCAGTTTGTTTGTTGTCGGGTTTGCCGTTTACCCTATTGCCGTGTCGCTGTTTCGGACGGCCAATCTGCCCCATCGATTTATTCCCGCAGCATTAGTATTCGGTTCAATCTCGTTTACGATGACTTCGCCGGGTTCACCGGAAATTCAAAATATCATCCCCACTGAATTTTTTGGGACCACACCGACCGCAGGCGGGATCATCGGAGTTATCTGTGCCTTCATCATTATGATTGCCGGGGGGTTATGGCTGAGCAGCATGGTGAAAAAAGCGGTGAAAAATGGTGAAGATTTCTCGCCGCCTTACATACTCTCTTCCCAGGGAGAACGTGAAGCGGCCGCAGCAACGGCTGCTGAAGCAAAGGAGTCAACATCCGGACAACAGTTGCCGAATGTCATCTTAGCTTTGCTGCCGCTCATTATGGTCATTGTATTATTAAATGTACTTGCCCAATTTATGAATCCAACAACCGCCCTATTAATCGCTTTAACCGTCGGAATATTACAATCTTGCATAACAATGAAAAAATTTCTTGAAGCTTTTTGGTCCTCACTGGCTACAGGTGCCCAGAACGCGCTTATCGCTCTGGCCAATACGTGTGCCGTTGTTGGTTTTGGCAGTGTTGCCGCCCAAGTGTCCGCTTTTGACAGTGTGGTTAATGGCTTGGTGAATATGCCCGGACCGCCATTACTCGGTTTGGCCGTTGGCGTGACGTTGATCTGTGGGATCACGGGCTCCGCTTCCGGAGGACTGGGAATCGCCCTGCCGATACTGGCTCCGATTTATATGTCTCAAGGGTTAGATCCTGGTGCCATGCACCGTGTATCCGCCCTGGCGTCAGGAGGTATAGATTCACTGCCGCACAATGGCTATGTCGTGACGACCATACGTGTCATTTGCGGGGAATCGCACAAAAGAGCCTATATGCCCATCTTTATCTTAAGTGTCGTTGTGCCAACGCTTGTCATGTTCCTGGCGGTACTCTTGTACAGTATCTTTTAATGTGGAAGGGGAGTCATTTCAGTGTTAGAAGGGAAGGTCGTCTTTATCACGGGGGCTTGCGGAAGCATCGGCTACAGTATTGGTCTAGAGTGTTTGAAACATCAAGCGAAAGTCGTTTTTTCGGATATTCTTGAAAGCAAGCTCCAAGAAAAGACGGCGCACTTAATACAAGCGGGTCAAGATTGTCTGGGGATTCCATGTGACGTGACGAAGGCAACAGCCCTCAAAGAGGCGATCAATGGAGTCGTAGACAAATACGGGAAAATCGATGTCTTAATTAATAATGCGGGTATGCAGCATGTGGCCCCCCTTGAGGATTTTCCCGCCGAGCGCTTTGAATATTTGATTAGACTCATGCTCATTGCTCCTTTTACGGCCACTAAATGCGTCATACCAGTTATGAAAAGGCAGCGCTGGGGCAGAATCATCAATATTGCCTCGATCAACGGTTTAATCGGTTTTGCCGGAAAGGCGGCTTATAACAGTGCCAAACATGGCGTGATCGGCTTAACGAAAGTGGCTGCGTTGGAAACGGCCGAGCATGGCATTACGGTCAATGCTTTATGTCCGGGTTATGTGGATACCCCCTTAGTGCGCGGACAGTTTGAGGCTCTTGCTGCAAGCAGAAACATTCCTGTTGACAAAGTACTGGAGGAAATTCTTTTTCCCTTAGTGCCGCAAAAACGTTTGTTAGACCCGCAGGAAATTGCTGACTACGTCATTTTTTTGGCGAGTGAAAAGGGCAAAGGGGTGACAGGTCAAGCGGTTGTCATTGACGGCGGATACACGGCCCAATAGAAGGGCCGTTCTTTTTTGGTGATAAAATCCAGTGGGTCAAGTGCTGGGGGCCTGTCCGGCCCCTTTTTTGTTGTTTAGGAAAACCGTAGATTTTGTTTCTGTGAATCATACTTTTGTGCTTCTAACTTTTATGCTTCAGGTGTCCGGGTATTCGCGCTATTTGTTCTCTGATCCATTCATTTTGTAATATATTTATTACTTTATGTAAAAAATAATTTACTTTTAGTAAAAAATAATTTACAATAAAAGCATAAGGGAGGTGTCGGTTTTGCCCCTGAAAACAGAAGGGAAACTACACAATCGATTAGCGGTATTAAGAGCGGAAAAAAAATGGTCGCAAAAGGTCGTTGCTGAAAAACTGGGCGTGAGCCGGCAAACGATTGTTTCTTTGGAAAACAATCGGTATAACCCGTCGTTGAAACTTGCCTTTGAGATCGCGCGGCTGTTTGAAAAGGACATCAATGAGGTATTCCAATATGAAGTGGAGGAGGAAGCCGGAAATGGAGACGTTTAAATTAGTGCTTTATTTCGGTTATTTTGCCCTTTTTCTAGTCTGTCTGGTATACAGCTTGAAATTTCAATTCGGGTCGGAAGGAAGAGACGAACGGGGACAGCATATTAACAACTATGCCTATATGGCCGCCTTTCCGCTCTTTCCAATCGGCTGGCTGGCCGCCACGCTGTATCATGATTACGTGCGCGCTTTGGAAATGAATGAGTATATCACGGTCATGGCCATCTTGATTGAAAGCGCCTATATTATGCATGCTTTCATGATTGTTTATTTAAAAAGAAAATTATAGTTGCGGAGGAGATTGAGCGTGACATGGGTCA
>CALBTX010000092.1 GCA_937967685.1 uncultured Bacillaceae bacterium
TGGGTAGGTGATCACGGGCAAATACATTTGTGCATATAATGTGGGCACAGGCCTAAATTCTCTCCCCTCAAGCACCACATATTTCCTCGGGACATAAAATAACTTGACTGTAGCCTTCGCCTTGTATTTCCTGAGCCGTGCAAGGAGGGGTGCACTATTGAAGGAAAAAGAGCAGAATGCGAAGCCGATATTAACCAACAGGGAAAGGGAAGTATTTGAACTATTGGTACAGGATAAAACGACAAAAGAAATAGCAGAACTTCTATTTATCAGTGAAAAAACAGTGCGCAACCATATCAGTAATGTCATGCAAAAGTTAGGCGTCAAAGGCCGCTCTCAAGCCGTGGTTGAACTAGTGCGTATGGGTGAGCTGAATATCTAACCATGATACCCCGCGATAAGCGGGGTGTTTTGTTTGCACTTTTTCCACTTTAAGCCACTTTCGCATAATACAAGGTGTGGATGCCTCTCCAGGATTCACTCATTTTTCTTTATACTGTCAAAATCAAGATTTCTAGCGGCCATGCCATTCTTTAGATGATTTCTTAGGTTTGCGAAAAGAGGCGTCTTAGCGAGAAGCCATATTTATGTATTTAAAAAATGGTGTATGTTAGAATGAACCCATCTCAAAGGAGAAAGGGAGGGCCTGTCAATGGATTTAATAGAGGAAAAGTTCCTAAAACTTGGTGTGGAAAATGCACCTGGACAAGAAGTGCGTCAGAGTACAAATAAAATTCATTTACAGGGAGAAAAACTCTCAGGCATACCGGTCGATTTTTCACATGGAGATGTTGATGCTTTTGAGCCCATTCCTGGCAGTTTGGATAACTTCACAAAAGGTGTTCATGTCGGGAGCAAGCAAGCCTACACTGAGTACCGTGGAAGTCAAATGATCCGGGAGGATATCGCTCAAAAGCTCGCACATTTCACGGGTTCAGTGATTGATGCGGATAAAAATCTGATCATTACTCCGGGAACACAAGGCGCGCTATTTTTAGCAGTCGGTTCCACGATGGTCAGAGGGGACAAAGTGGCCATCGTTGCACCGGATTATTTTGCCAATAGAAAACTGGTTGAATTCTTTGACGGTGAGGCTATTCCGATTCAGTTGAACTATTTACAAGAGAACTCTCGTGCAGGACTGGACTTGAATCAGTTAGAAAATGCTTTTAAAGACGGCGTTAGACTCTTTTTGTTCTCTAACCCCAATAATCCCACTGGCGTCATCTATTCACAGGATGAAATCAACGATATTGCCAAACTGGCACGGAAATACAACGTCACTGTCATCGTTGATCAACTGTACTGCCGTCAGCTTTTTGACGGGAGAACCTATACGCATTTATCCGCCCAAAAGATGATTGATCCCGAAAAAGTAATAACCATCATCGGTCCATCGAAAACAGAGTCGTTAAGTGGGTATCGGTTAGGTGTAGCATTTGGCTCATCCAAAATCATTGACCGTATGGAAAAACTGCAGGCCATTGTCTCACTCCGGGCAGGCGGCTATAGCCAGGCTGTACTGAAATCCTGGTTTGCTGAACCAGAAGGATGGCTGAGTAAACGAATCTCGCAACACCAAGCGATCCGCGATGATATACTGGCCAAATTGCGCTCTGTTCAAGGTATTAAAGTAAGGGCCACAGAGGCGGGCAGTTATCTCTTCCCGAGAATCCCTGAGTTAAATGTGAGAATAGAAGAATTTGTGAAGATTCTTCGCTTGCAAGCGAATGTCACCGTAACGCCTGGTACAGAATTTGGTGCGCAGTTCATCAATGATTTCCGCATCAATTTTTCACAAGATCATCAGGCAGCTGTCGATGCTATTGACCGTATTATTCATATCGTCGAGAGATATCGCAGATAAATAAAAATGAATATGTAACGATGATACCCCGCGATAAGCGGGGTGTTTTTTTGGACTCAACAAGCATATGACGATCAGACTAGATGGAATATTTGTATGACAGCATAAATATGCTTGTAATAAAAAGGAGTGCTAAAAGTATGGATAAAGAAGATGCACATCATATTCACTTAAGCGAAAAATTGATAGGGTACCGCCGGTGTTTGGAAATATTTGCGATTGTCATCATTGTCATCCTCGTTATCATCACAACTTATCAAGTTTTTGGGAGATATGTGTTAAGCAGTACACCCAAGTGGTCGGAGGAGTTAGCCAGAATATTATTAGTTTGGTTGACGTTTATCGGAAGTGCCATTGCCTTTGGGAAAGGTATTCATTTAAAAATTGATTTGTTGGATCGATGGTTATCCGAAAAAATAAACACGTATCTAAACATTGTTGTTGATGTACTGCTCGTTATCTTTTTGTTTGTTGTCTCTCTAAAGTGTTATCAATTTATGAATCAAATCAGTGATCTTCAAACACCTGCATTGGGTATTCCGAATTATACCATTTACCTCGGTTTATTTATTGGTTTTGCTGCGTCGCTTCCTTTTGTCTTAGCATCTCTCATCAGGTCTCTAAAAAGTTTAAAGGGGGGGACATGACATTGATGATCCTGCTCATGTTTATTTTGCTGTTCGCGTTAATGTTGATTCGTGTTCCCATCGCCTTTGCGCTAGGAATAACCAGTTTTTTGCTTCTGTGGGTCAAAAACATGTTTGCCACACCCGTTCCACTGATGATAGTCCCCCAAACCATTGCCAATGGTGTCGAGTCATTTCCATTACTGGCCATTCCCTTTTTCATGTTGGCCGGTGAATTGATGAATGAGACTGGAATTACAGCTAGATTGGTGAGGTGGGCAAAAGCTGTCGTGGGTCATATCGCCGGAGGACTGGCCCAAGTGACCGTATTGGTGAACATGGTCCTGGCAGGAATGTCAGGTTCGGCCATCGCCGATGCGAGTGCATCAGGTTCGATGCTTATTCCTGCAATGAAAAAAGCCGGATATAAACCTTCCTTCGCCGCAGCCGTCACTGCTGCCGCAGCCACCATTGGTCCGGTGATTCCGCCAAGCATTCCTTTCATTATTATAGGGGCGACAGTAGGTATTTCTGTCGGTCAGTTATTTTTGGCCGGAATCGTGCCAGGGATATTAATGGGTGTTTACTTTATGGTCGTTGCTTATTTCATCTCCAAAAAAAGGGGGTATGGAAAAGAAAAGAAATCGACTTATAAAGAACTGATTCAAAGTACTAAGGACGCTGCACTTGCTTTTTTAATGCCCGTAATTGTCTTGGGGGGAATCATCAGCGGCATTGTCACCCCCACGGAATCCGCCCTTCTGGCTGTCTGGTATGCCATTATCATCGGTGGACTGGTATATCGTGAGTTAACTTGGAAGAAGCTGTATAAGATCTGTATTAATGTGATTCATTTATCCTCAGTCATTCTTATCGTTATCGGTACAGCCACGCTTTTTGGTTGGCTGGCTTCTGTCGAAGGATTGGGACCCCAGCTGACAAGTGTGCTCGGCGAATTTACGGAGACATGGATGGTCATGCTCTTTTGCATTGTCATATTTTTAATCATGGGAACAGTGATGGACGTCATACCCATTATTTTGATTTTATCCCCCATCCTATTTCCCATTGTCACTGCTCTCGGTGTTGATCCCGTGCACTTTGGTGTAATCATGACGCTATCTTTATGTATTGGGCTCATTACCCCGCCGGTCGGCGCCTGTTTGTATATCGGAGCTTCCATTGCCAGAGCAAACGTGGTCAGCGTTGTTCGGGAACTGGTCCCATTCGGTGCAGCTTTATTCCTCTTACTGATGATCATGACATTTTTCCCGAGTGCATATATGTGGTTGCCCGAATTGCTTCGTTAATAGGGCACTAAGGCAATAGGACACTGGAGCAATAGGATACTGGAGCGAAGGATTCATTTTTATACTGAAATAATAGGGAGGAATCCTCAATGAGAACAAAGATGATCTGGCTTATGTTTTTCTGTTTTCTGATCATATTGAGTGCGTGTACACAAGGGACGAGTGAAGGGATGAATGAAGAGGCTGATTCAGGCACTGCAGGACAGGAAAATCAGCAGCATGCCACGGGGGAGGGGAGTGCTGGTCAGGGAGAAGCTTCATTTAAATATCGCTTGGCTCATACTTATCCGGAAGGGGATATCATTACGGCTGGCATTGATCAATGGTCGGAAATGGTTGCTGAAGAGACGAACGGTGAATTGCAAATCACTGTTTTTCCGGCGGGTCAACTGGGTGGCGAAAGAGAGATTATGGAAGCACTCCAAGTTGGCACTTTAGAAATGGCTGTGACCGCTTTCACCGGAAAAGATCTGTTCGATAGTTTCTTCCTTCCGTTTATGTTTCAGGACACCGAACATATGTGGAACGTATTGCGCGGACCAATCGGTGAGGATTTCAATCAAAGGTATTTAGATGATACGGGAATCCGTGTTTTAGGTTATGCTTACAGAAGTCCCAGATTACTCACAGCAAATAAAGAAATTAAAAGTCCGGAGGACGTTCAAGGAATGAAAATCAGGGTCCCGGAGATGGCCCCTTATATTGCGACATGGGAAGCGCTAGGTGCGGACCCGACGCCAATGGCATTTCCGGAAGTGTTTTCCGGTCTGCAACAGGGCGTCATTGATGGTCAAGAAAATCCGGTCGAGTTGATTCGTTCAAGCAGTTTCCATGAGGTACAGGATTACTTAATATTAACTGAGCATGTGCGGGCTTTTTTCCAGGCATTTATCAATGAAGGATTTTGGGAGACGCTGCCCGAAGATATTCAACAAGTTGTGACCGATACTTGGGATGTCGTCGCGGATGACATTCAGGCAGAGGCCGAGGCGATGCAAGAGGAATCCATCAAATGGTTGGAGGAACAAGGAATGACTGTGATTGAGGTGAATCAGGAGGAATGGAAAGAAGCGACCAAAGATGTCTGGAAGGACTTTACGCCAGAAGCCTGGGGTGAAGGGATGTATGAAAAAGTTCAGGCAGAAGCGGAATAAGGAAGTGATCCAGAAGTGGGATAAGGAAGTGATCGGCCCAAATCATGAAGATGAACATTCGTGCAAAAACTAATTTGTAAAGGAGTCATTGAAATTGAGTGAAATCAAAATTGCTGTCATTCAAATGTCCAATATTAACAACGATAAACAGACCACGCTTGAACGCGCTGCACACTATATTGATCAAGCGGCAGACAGGGGCGCTCAAATCATTGGACTAGGTGAATTGTTCCAGACAGAATACTTTTGTTCTGTAAATGATGATGCCAATTTTAAGCTGGCAGAGCCGATACCCGGTCCGACCACCGATTTTCTGGCGGCTAAAGCAAAAGAAAGAGCCGTGGCTATCATTGGAAGTATGTTCGAGCAGGACGGAAATCAATATTATAACGCTGCATTTGTAATCGATCAGAACGGAGAGGTGGCCGGAAAATATAGGAAAAATCATATTCCGGATATTCATTACGGCTCTGTCCAGACAGAAGAAAGCTATTATTTTTCTCCAGGAAATTTAGGCTTTCCAGTCTTTGACGTATTTGACTGTAAAATCGGTATACTTATCTGTTATGATAGATCCTTTCCCGAAGCGTGGCGGGAATTGAAGTTTAACGGGGCTGAAATTGTCTTTGTGCCGACGGCGTCCAGCGGTTGGAGAGGGGAGCTCTGGAAAACGGAACTCATTGTCAGGGCCATGGAAAGCAACATATTTGTCGCTGCGCCTAATCGAGGAGGCTATCAAGGAGAATTATCATTCTTCGGACAAAGTATCATCATCAATCCGTTAGGAAAAGTGTTAACAGAAGCAGGCAAAGACGAAGAATGTGTGTTGGTGGAAGCGATAGATCTTGCTGAAATAAAAACAGCGGAAGAAAAAATGCCTTTCTTGAAACACCGTCGTCCCGAATTATATCAGCGAACATGCGCTTCGAACTAAATCAAACGCCTCTCATTAAATGAAATTTGGCCCCTTATCAATAAAATGTATTGGTAAAATCGAGAGATCCAGACATTGATTGATTTAACGGCTGTTCGGAAGGTCAGGAACATTGACCTTCTGTGACAGTCTATTTTTCTTTCAACATAAAAATCTGCTTTTTTATTTTTATATGAGGCATTCATCAAACTTTACGAAATATTGAGCACTTAGTGAAGGTATGATAAGGTATAAAAAGTGGGACTTGTCAGATTTTAACTTTGGATGATCGCCAAATAGAGCTGTTTTTTCAAGCGAAAGGAGCATGTCCATGATCAAACAGGCACTCTTGGAATGTGAAGAAAAAGGAAAACGAATTCAGGTCGCTTTCGTCGGTGCGGGGAGAATGGGAACCGGGGCCATCTGCCAGATCAGTTTGATGAAGGGAATGCAAACGAGCGTCATTGCCGATTTAGATATTGACAAAGCTGTCAGGGCATTCGAGTTGTCCGGCTACAGGCGTGATGATGTCGTCATCACCAATCGTCTTTCTCAAGCTGCTGAAGCATTGATGCACGGAAAACCGGTGGTGACGGAAAATGCGGATCTCGTTGTTGAACTTGATGTCGATGTTGTCGTGGATGCTACGGGCAGTCCAGAATTAGGTGCTCAAATCGCCTTCAAATCCATTCAAGCTCAAAAACATATCGTGATGTTGAATGTTGAAGGTGATGTCGTCATCGGTCCTTTGTTGCACAAAATGGCTCAAAATGCCGGGGTGGTCTATACCGTGGCTTCTGGTGATGAACCCGGCTTGATTTCCGAGTATTTTGACAGGTATACCGGCTTGGGGTTCGAGGTCGTTGCCGTGGGAAAAACACCATCCAGTCTCGGCTCCCTCGACCTCTATGCGACACCGGACAGTGTGGCGGATGATGCGCAAGAGTTGGGAGTCAATCCGCATTTTCTTGTGACGTTTCGAGATGCTACTAAAACGATGATTGAGATGGCATCAATCTCAAATTACACCGGCCTTGTGCCTGATGTGCGCGGCATGCACGGTCCGGTGGCTGGGATTTATGAAATACCTAAACTGTTTCGCTTGAAGAGCGAGGGCGGCATTCTCAATCGGCGCGGCGTCGTCGATTACGCACGGCCCTTAAAGACAGAGGATGGTCGGATTGACTTTTTGCGCAGTGTCACACCCGGGGTGTTCCTCGTCATTCGCACGGAGCATCCACAGATTCAGGAAGACTTGAAATATTTTGATGTGATTGGTGAGGACGGGTATTATATTATGTATACGCCGTATCATTTAGTGACAAATGAAATCCCGCTCTCGATCGCCTCAGCCGCATTATTCAACCATCCCACCGTCGTTCCCAAGCAAGGTTTGGTCACAGAAGTCATTGCCGCGGCTAAGCGAGACATGAAGGCGGGTGAGATCATTGATGGCCCTGGAGGATTTACCATTTATGCGCTCAATGATCACTATCATATAGCTAAAGAAGAGAACATGGTTCCGCTAGGCCTTTTACCCGGTGCGAAATTGAAAAAAGATGTTAAGAAAGACCAAATCATCACCTATGATATGGTCGATCTTAAACAGGATACGATTTTATATCAATTGCGCCAGTTACAAGATGCCGGATTGGCCGGATTGTAAGGCGTATTTGCGTACCGACTCGTACATAGGGATTTTCCCCAGATGTGTCTGGTACAGAACCATTTCCCTGACAGGCCAGTCGATGGGCTTCGTTTCGGGGAGATTGTACATCGCCAGCCGCTTATATGGGAAGTCGTTTTTCTGGTAGCGTTTGGCCAGGGTAATATGCGGCCGGTACGGCCGTTGTTCCCGGGGAAATCCTATGGTTTCGAGTGAGATGGAGACATGGTGCTGTAAGCGCTGTAAGGCGTCCTTTTCCCCGCCGACATCCGCCCACAGAATTCGGGGGCGTTGGGGCTGGCCGAAAATATGCAGCCCGCCGATATTCAGGGTGAACGGTTTTGCTGGGGGAAGAGAGCGGGACAGATGCTCTTTCACTTGTTCAACCTTCTCAGTCGGACAGCTGCCAAGAAAACGTAAGGTGATATGGTAGTCGGCAGGGTGTACCCATTTGCCGAACTGCCAATGTTTTCGTAATGTCTCCGACCATTCAGCCAGAACGGATTTGACTTTATTTGGCAGTGGGACGGCAATGAAGAAGTGAGGACACCTAGAGTCCGTCTGAGGATGCCTTAAATCCGTCATTTTCTAGCACCCCATTAATTATGTTCATGATAAGCATAAGGGCAACGATCTTTAAAATATGGGTATCCTTATAATACACTAAATTCGGGAAGTCTTTCAGCTCTACAAGGGAACAAGCCGATCAAAGAGATCGGAGTATTCAGGGCAATAATGAGATGTGTAGCGTTGAATCTCAATAATATGACAGGTGATTTAAGTTGCCACAAAGACAATATCCACTCGTTCTAGCTTCTTCCTCGCCGCGCCGTCAACAATTAATCGAATTGCTGGGTTTGCCTTATGATATCGTTGTCAAGCCCGT
>CALBTX010000093.1 GCA_937967685.1 uncultured Bacillaceae bacterium
CTCACTGTGGATGACTTCGACATCGTCAATTTGATGCAACTCACTCAGAAGAATGATGAAAGACAAAATGCTCATGGCTCGATCCAGTCAAACTTTGTTAGGATGGAGGATCAAAGAAGCCCATTGATGGGAGCCGGCATTTTTCTCAGAAATGGTTACACAGATATCTGCGGATGGGAAAGTTAAGGGGCAGAACCATATTTTACAACAAAAACCATTTATAGAGCCTTATTCCAAAAAATTGTTCTGGGCTGTCGATGACCGCAGCATGTTGTGTCATTTTTTTGTATAATTGGATTAAATGACAAATCGGAGAAAAGAAAATAGGGATAATCACGGAGGGATTGAATTGTCAATCAACAAAACGCGCAGATTTTTGTATACGCTCGCTCGTATTTTGGGAGATGTAAACGCTGTAAAAAAGGGCAAGGTCGGGAAAAGGATTGCACGAAGGGCAGCAGGACGGGCAACTGGGAAAATGTTGCGAAACTTATTCAAATAGTGAAACGGCGAGCCAATCTTAGCCGTTTTTTTCTCATTTGACATGTCGGAGAAGGAAAATAATATGGGAAATAAGAAGGATGATTGAGTGAATGCTGTAGGACTTATTGTCTCTATCATATTCTTTTGCACAACGCTGTACTGACTTAAAGCACTCAGAAAACATTTCTTTTAATACAGAAAGTAATGTTTTAACAAAAAGTTGACTGAGCCTTGACCAGGCTCAGTTTTTGGTTGGTTAACTCAATATACTTAAATATTTAACCATGCTATCTTTCACTTCCTCCGCCACCAGTTTGACAAACGGGGCCAGATCACCTTGTACACTGGCCGTCTCCAAAGTTTCGTAGTACACCAACCGTTTTTGTGAATCGGATTTTAAAATGGCCGGAGGAAACCCCTTATGCATTAAAACAAAGTTCATCAGTAATCGGGTCGTCCGTCCGTTGCCATCGACAAACGGATGGATATAAACAAACCTGAAATGGAGCGTGCCAGCCAACTCCACCGGATGAAGTTTGTCTAGAGCTTTGTTATACCAGTCTAACAAGTCTTTAATCTGTTCAGGCACTCTTAAGTAATGAACCGGTTGATGCTGACTGCCTGATATGCGGACATTGATGGTCCGATACTTTCCGGCACTTTTGTCGTCTATGTTCTTTAGAATTAAACTGTGAACATCCTTGATCACCTTTTCGGACAAAGGGGTCTGTCGTGAAATGATTTCTTCAACATAGTCTATCGCTTCGGCATGATTGATGGCTTCAAAATGTTCCCTTAATGTTTTACCACCAATTGTCAAGCCTTCTTCCAACACCATTTTGGTTTCAAGCATCGAGAGTGTATTCCCTTCAATGGCATTAGAGTGGTACGTCCATTCCAACCGGTAAACGTCCCGCAAATTTCTGACCGCTTCGGGCGGGAAGGGCCTGCGCGCATCCAGCTTTTGTTTAAGGATATCTATTTCTTTTAAAAGGGATTCCATAACCATTTTCCCCGCTTCGGATTCATTTTCCTTGATTATACCAAAGTTACAATTTAACTAATAAAAAACATTGAAGTTTTCCCAGAGGTTTTCCAAGTCGCCCAGACGCTTTTCCACCTTATGTTTTTCGATGCGGGTCACCGCGGTGATTAACGCATTGATCAGACTGAGAGGGGCTACAAATGAATTAATAAATGAATTGATGTCGCTGGCAGCGGTCAAACGGATGTCTGAATGGGGGATTAAAGGTGAAAGAATATGATCGGTCAGACACATCGTTCGCGCCCCTTTGTCCCGGGCATATTTCAAAACTTCTACCGTTCTTTTTGTGTACCGGGCAAAGCCCATGCCGATCACCAAATCCCGGTCTGTGATGCCGAGTAAATGTTCGGAAATACCGTCGGCCTGGACAATCAGCTCCGTGTTCTGCAACACCAGATCTAAATAAAACTCTAGGAAAGAACCGAGGCTGGCCGCACTGCGGTAAGCAATGATATAAATATTGTCCGCCTGGATGATCGCATCCACGGCGCTTTTGAATTCTTTAGGATCAAGCTGCTGTATGGTCGCCTGAATATTCGACAGATCATCCCTAAGCACTTCGGCGGCGACATCATCCTTCCCATTCCGATTAGCCTTACTCGTGATTTGCAGTCGTTCCACAGTCGTCCAGCGTCGTTTGAGTGCTTCGCGCAAATGGCGCTGCATATCGGGATAGCCCTGGTAATCCAGAAAAACGGCAAAACGGACGACCGTGGCCTCCCCCACCCCAGACAGTTGAGCTAATTTACTGGCAGTCAGGAAAGGGGCAGAATCCGGATGATTAATAATGTATTGAGCAATTTTTTGCTGGGATTTGCTCATTTGATCCATCTTGTTCATAATTCTTTGATAAATATCAGACTGATACAAGATTCTTCCTCCTTCCCTTTCCCTCAGGCAGACGTCCCCTGCCCGGAAACACGTGATCCAATGAACCCGTTTCATTTCTTCATTGCCTGAGCTTCAAATATTCATTGCCTAAGCTTCAAACGCTTCACGGCCGTTTCATAAGCGTCGATCGTCGTTTGTATCTCATCTTCTCCGTGAGCGACTGATAATGAATAGCGATTTAAAGGTTTCGTATAGATACCCAGTGACAACAGATGGTAATCCAGTTCTTTGCGCAAAGACAGATTTGTTTTCTGTAAATGACGATAATTCAGGACAGGTTCATCACTTATGACCAGCCCGAAAATGCTCCCCATCCCGACCGTTTGACCCGGTATTTGATAATAGTGTAACACACTTTCAATCCCTTGTTGTAGTTTTTGGGTCATTCTCACCAGTTGATCAAATTGCCCTTCCTGTTCAAGCACTTGAATCGTAGCCAGCCCTGCCGCAAGTACAGACGGATGGCCATTGTACGTACCGCTGTGGAATAAAACTTCTTTTCGGGCCGACTGTCCATCCATGGAAAACAAATCTTTTTTGCCGTAGGGGGAACTAAACTCCATGATTTCTTTCTTGCCGCCCACCGCTCCGACGGGGAATCCACCGCCCAAAACTTTACCGAGTACAGTGAGATCCGGCGTCACTTCATATACCGACTGGGCTCCCCCAAGGCTCACTCGAAATCCGGTTTTCACTTCATCAAAAATGAGCACAATACCGAGCTCTTCTGTAATTTTCCTGATCCCTCGCAAAAATGGTTTTGTGGCCGGGATAAATCCTGCCTGCACCGGTTCGAGGACGACTGCGGCCAATTCGCCAGCATGCTTGCGCAACAGGGCTTCACTCGCTTCAAGATCATTAAAAGGCAGAACAAGCGTATGCTCGGCATAATAGTCATCAATGCCGGTGGAATCGGGAACGGCGATCGGCTCGGAAGCTGAACCGGCCTGTTCCAAAGAGGGGCTGACACTCATTAATACTTGGTCAAATCCGCCGTGATAATGGCCTTCAAACTTGGCAATTTTAAATTTGTTCGTATACGCATAGGCCAAACGGACCGCCAGCAACGCCGCTTCCGTACCCGAATTGGTGTAGCGCACTTGTTCCACGCCGGGGTATAATCTGATGAGCTTTTCAGCCAATTGTGTTTCTAATTCGTGCGGGGTTCCGAAAATGGTCGTTCCTTTTGTCACCATCTGTTTAATAACAGCCTGTGTGATTTGATGATGACCATGACCGAGAATTAACGCACCGTAAGCGAGCAAATAATCAACATAATGATTCCCGTCAATGTCTTTCAGCCAAGCCCCCTCAGCTTCCTCCATAAATATGGGATAGGGATCGAAATATTTAATGTTGGCGGTGACTCCGCCGGGGAGAACATGTGCTGCCTTTTGATGGGCAGCATAAGATTTTTTTGTTTTTTCTTTTAAGATGTCAAGCGGATCACGAGAAACTGAAATGGCCATCATGCATTCCTCCTGGATTTTTTCCTTTCCTCCGAAAAACGTCCTTCGTGGCATCAAAAACAAACGGCTTCCATCAGATTCATTTCAAGACATTTCCATTTTGATTAGGTGATTATCACATCTCCAGAGACATTTCCATCTTGATTAGGTAAATTTTTTCAACATTTCCAAAGACATCTCCGTTTTGATTAGGTAAATTTCACAATTAATATTTTTTGAAGCAAATCCTCCTTCTTTTTATTTTATTATATGAATTATTTATTTCATTTTCTACCCTAATGTTTATTTTAATCATTGATTTTTATATAAAATAGTTCAAATTTACTAGTTCTAATTAAATAGTTCAAAAATTAGACATGTTTTACTTATTTTGTTAATATCATGGTGTAAACATTTTTTCGAAAAGGGGGAACTCATATTGCGTGCGAAGCCGTTGTTGCTTTTTGCCCTGCTCATAGCAACGATCATGTTGATTGCGGCTTGCGGGGGGAATTCCGATTCCGGAAATACGAATGAAGGAGAAAACACCGGATCCAATAACTCTGCGAATACCGGTAATACGAACGAGGAAAACACCGGAGATGAACAGGATGCTGATGGAAACGGCGGGGGCGGAAACTATGCCGTAGCCATCGGACCGGCGGGAAGTGCGACACAATCAGCCACTCAACTCATTCTTGAAGCCTATGGTATTGAAGAAGGGGATTATGAAGCTTTCCAGGAAGGATTCGGCGATGCGGCAAACCAGATGCAGGACCAGATCATTGACATCTCATTCGGTTTGCTTGGCTTGCCGGCGGGAAGTGTTAACGAACTGCACGCCTCGACCGGAGATGCCAAAATGATCAGTCTTTCCGATGAAGCGCTGGATTATATTGAAGAGAACAGTGATTACCAGCGGTACACCATTCCGGCTGACAGCTATGATTTTATGGAAGAAGACGCCCAGACGATTACGGCGTACGCCGTCCTGGTGGGCAATACGAACACGATCGATGAAGAACTCGGTTACGAACTGGCCCGCATCATGGTTGAGCATGCTGAAGAAAATACACACGAACAATCCAATCATATGACTTTGGAAAATGCGCTGAACGGTGCTGAAGGATTGCCCCTTCATCCCGGTGCGGCCAAATATTATGAAGAGCAGGGCCTGCTTTCCGGAGATGAAGAAATCGCTGAAGTCACCGCAGATGCCGCCGCCCGCAAAACAGACCTCATCCTCGGCACGGGCAGTGAAGGGGGGACTTACTATCCGCTCGGCGGAGAAATGGCCAACGTGTGGAACAATCATCTTGACGGGGTGACAGTGACAAATACGGCAACGGGGGCATCAGTGGAAAACTTGGCTGATATTCGTGACGGGCAACAAGATCTGGGTATGACCGTGCATATTCCGGCCCTGCAAGCGTTAGCCGGAGAAGGTGATTTTGAAGGGGCACCAGTAGAAAACTTTGCTTTTATCGGGCACATCTATCCGGAGGTCATGCAAATCGTCACACGTGAAAGTACCGGCATTGAAAGCCTCGATGATTTATAAAACTCGATAATCTATAAAAAGTGGATAAGATAAAGGATAACGCATGGGGCTTGGCACAACGTGTCCGGCCCCATTATGCTACAAGTAAATTGAAGGTGGTGAACAGATGACCAGCCATCAAGCACAGGACATCGATCAAAAAGCATTACTTGAAAAATATGATAAAGAAAGCACATATCGGACGAACATCGGCAAATGGGCCTGGGTTGTCTCCTTTATCGCCATTTCCCTTACGATTTATCATTTGTATACAGGTTATTTCGGGATCAAACAAAGCCAAATACAAGGTGCGGTTCATTTAGGAACGGCCTTGGGATTAATCTTTTTATTGTATCCGGCCAAAAAAGGCTGGCAAAAAAAGCAAAAAACGATTCCGTGGTATGATGTTCTTCTCGCCTTCACGGCCATGTTTGTCGCCTATTATAAAATTATCTTTTTTGATGAAATTTTGGAGAGAAGAATTCAAGGGTACACGGAAATGGACATCATTGTTTCCATTTTAGGTGTTGTATTACTTCTGGAAGCCACCCGGCGCTGTGTGGGCGTGCCCATTGTCATTGTCGGCGGTGCGGCCATTCTGTACGCTTGGTATGGCAACTATTTGCCCGGTCATATCTTGTCACATCCGGGGTTTTCATTTGACCGGATTGCCACCAATTTATGGTATCGGGAAAACGGCGTCTTCGGCACACCTGTTCAAATATCGTCACGCTTTATTTTCCTCTTCTTGTTTTTCGGGGTCGTGCTCATTCAGACGAATATCGGCAAATTTTTTAACAACCTGGCTTTTGCGGCTACGGGACGTTTCACGGGCGGGACGGCAAAGGCAGCCGTGGCGGCCAGCGCCTTACAGGGGATGGTTTCCGGCAGTTCGGTCGGCAATACGGTCGCTTCGGGGTCGTTTACCATTCCCATGATGAAAAAGGCAAGGTTTAAACCAGAATTCGCCGCAGCGACAGAGGCGTCCGCATCCACGGGTGGACAATTAATGCCTCCGATTATGGGTGCGGCGGCTTTTATCATGGCGGAATATACGGGCATTTCCTACGCCAATATTATGTTGGCCGCCATGATCCCCGCACTGCTCTATTTTTCGGGTATTTTTATGGGGACACATTTTGAAGCGAAAAAACAAGGGATTTACGGACTGCCGAAAAGCGAACTGCCCAACATGAAGGAGTTGTTGCTCAAAAAAGGATTTTTGCTGCTCCCCCTGATCACCATCATTGCCACCTTGTTAAGCGGTTTCACGCCCCAAAGGGCGGCCTTATTGGGCATCGCCGTCGCCTTTCTTTGCAGCTTCATTTTAAAGGAAACCCGCATGTCGCTTAAAGACATTTTATTCACTTTAGAACAAGGGGCGCGTGTGGCATTGCCCGTCATCGCCGCCGTCGGCACGGCGGGCATCATTGTCGGCGTGGTGGGCTTAACCGGTTTAGGGGCCAAATTTGCGGCTGGAATCATTGCTTTAGCCGGTGATATTCTTCTGCTCGGTCTGTTTTTCACGATGATTGCCTGTCTCATTTTAGGCATGGGGCTGCCGACAACAGCCAACTATGTCGTCACGGCGACGATTGCCGCACCCGCACTGATCAATGGTTTCGGCGTAGAAGTTCTGGCCGTCCATTTATTTGTCTTCTATTTCGGAATCATCGCCGACATTACCCCACCGGTTTGTTTAGCGGCGTACGCTGGTGCGGGCATTGCCCGGGCCAATCCGTTTAAAACGGGAGTGACCGCGGTCAAACTGGCTGTGGCTGCCTTCATCATTCCTTACATCTTCGTCTACAATCCAATGTTGGTGCTCGTCGATTACACACTGTTGTCCTTAATGATAGCAGTCTTGACGGCATTGTTAGGGATGATCGGAATCAGCAGCGCGATGATCGGCTATCTGGCCCGTAAAACATTCCTATGGGAAAGAATCGCCCTCTTCGCCGCAGGACTGATGCTCATCTCACCCGAAAAATGGATTGACGTCGTCGGACTGGTGATCATTGTTCTCGTTTGGGTCGTCCAAAGACGCCGGCCGGAAGACGGCGGCAGTGATGAACATCGAAAGGAGATGCTCCAACCTGAAGGGACATCATCCACATAAAAGATGGGCTGAACAACGTGAGTATCAGCCCTTACTTTGAAAAAGCAAACAAAAAAGTGCAAAAAACCGGAAGGAGATAAAAAAAGAAATAAAAGTAGGAAATAAAAAAGAAGGGATGCGCATCCCTTCTATTTTTCAGCTTTATTTGGCAATCATGCTTTCAGACCGAGACCAACGGCTCACGGTCTCCTGCACGTTGTATGACCTCCACTTATTTTTTGAGTGATTTTTCTTCAATTTTTCTTTCAATTCTCTCTAAGGTCTCTTTATCTTTCATAAGCGTTCTTTTATTTTCAGCGACTAAATCTTCGAACCTTATTTTTCTGGTACGACGCATTTTGTTTCACCTCGTTTGTCTTAATTGTTCCTTTTATCTATATTATAATCCGATTTTACTATTTTTAAACGGTGTAATTGTTACATTTGTTTGAAATTTATCAAACATGGGTCCTTGTGACTAGTCATGATTAACGAGATGAGCAAAATGTTCACGCACCGTTGCTGCACAGCGCGGGCAAAGTGTGGGATGCTGTTCATCCCGCCCTCTTTCCGGAGTCACGATCCAGCACCGCTCGCATTTTTCTCCTTCGGCTGGTTGGACATGTACTTTGATGTTTTTCAACGCCAAAGCCTCGGAAGGCGCATCGTTTGGGTCGTCATACACCTCCACCTGGGAGACAATGAGCAATTTATCCAGATCGGAAAACTGGTCCAAAACGGCCTTCGTCTCCCTTGCAGGATAGAGGCGTACTTTGGCCTCGAGTGAAGAGCCGATGACCTTCGCTTTGCGCGCCTCTTCCAACGCTTTGAAAATTTCAGCGCGAATGTGCATCAGTTGATTCCACTTTTCTTCAAGCTGTTCATCAAAATAACGTTCATCCACTTCGGGAATATCGGTCAGTTGCACACTTTCCGTCTGCTGACCCGGCAGATAACTCCATACTTCATCCGCCGTATGCGGAATGATCGGGCTTAAAATTTTAACAAGCAGCGTTAAAATCTCGTACATCACCGTTTGAGTGGCTCTTCTGGCCACAGCATTCGCCGGACTTGTATACAACAAGTCTTTAGAGATATCTAAATAGAAAGAACTCAGTTCGATCGTGCAAAAATTGTGAATGGCTGAATAAACGATGTGAAATTGGAAGCGGTCATAAGCGCTGCGAACTCTTTGCAAGAGACGCTGAGCTTTCATCCGCATATACCGATCAAGCTCAGACCAGTGCTGCTCATCGACCCTGTCTTTCACAGGATTGAAATCCGCCAAATTGCCCAGCATAAAACGCAGCGTATTGCGGATCTTGCGATAAACTTCAGCAATTTGTTTCAAGATGGCATCGGAAATACGCACATCTTGTGTATACTCCACGGAAGCGACCCAAAGACGCAAAATATCGGCACCGAGCTGATCCATCACTTTTTGCGGAACGACCACATTGCCTAGTGATTTGGACATTTTACGCCCCTGACCGTCGAGGACAAACCCGTTACTCAAAATGGATTTGTAAGGCGGATTGTCCCGTGTGGCCACTGCGGTGATCAAGGAAGAGTTGAACCATCCCCGGTATTGATCCGATCCTTCCAAGTAAAGATCTGCCGGCCAGGTCAAATCTTCCCTTTGTTCCAACACCCCGGCATGAGAGCTGCCAGAATCAAACCAGACATCCATAATGTCCGTTTCTTTCTGAAATTGTTTTCCGCCGCATTCGGGACATGTCGTCTGTTCCGGAAGCAGTTGTTGTTCATCCATTTCAAACCAGGCATCAGAACCTTTTTCGGCAAAAATGCCCGCAATTCGCTCAATCGTCTCATCATTAATGAGCGCATGCTGACAAGAGCGGCAATAAAAAATCGGCAAGGGAACCCCCCACACTCTCTGCCTTGAAATGCACCAGTCCCCCCGTTCAGCCATCATATTATGCAAGCGAACTTCTCCCCACTCAGGGATCCAGTGAACCTGTTTGATCTTCTCTAAAATTTTCTCCCGAATACCGTCAATGGAAGCAAACCATTGCTCCGTTGCTCTGAAAATGACCGGCTGTTTCGTCCGCCAGTCGTGTGGATAAGAATGTGTGATAAACGAGAGCTTCAATAAAGCACCCGTCTCATCCAATTTTTTCGTAATTTCTTTGTTGGCTTTATCGTAAAACAAACCTTCGAATCCGGGCGCTTCCTCGGTGAAGACTCCTTTATCATCGACCGGACTGAGAACATCCAAACCATATTTTTGACCGACGTAAAAGTCGTCTTCACCATGACCGGGCGCCGTGTGTACACAACCCGTACCTGCGTCCAGGGTGACATGTTCCCCTAATAAAACCGGTGACTCCCGTTCATAAAAAGGATGACGGGTGACGACATGTTCAAGTGCTTTTCCCGGGAATGTTTTTAATACGTCATAACCGTTCCATTCCAATTCTTTTTCCAAATGTTCAAGAAGAGCAGAAGCAACTACGAGTTGATCGCCGTCAACTTTCACCAAGCTGTACTCAAAATCGGGGTGAACGGTGATGGCCAGATTGGCGGGAAGCGTCCACGGAGTGGTCGTCCAAATGACAACGGAGGCCTGTTCATCCAGCACACCTTTACCGTCCTTCACCTGAAATTTAACGTAAATAGACGGAGAGCGCTTATCCTTATATTCAATCTCCGCTTCGGCCAAAGCCGATTCGGAAGTGGGCGACCAGTAAACCGGTTTTAGCCCTTTATAAATCAAACCTTTCTTGGCCATTTCGCCAAAAACTTGGACTTGCGCGGCCTCATACGCTGGATGAAACGTGATGTACGGATTGTCCCAATCCCCTCGCACACCCAAGCGTTTGAATTGCTCCTTCTGCCGTTCCACGTATTTTTGGGCATACTGAGCGCAGAGCCGGCGGAATTCGATCACGTCCGTCTTTTTGCGATCCACCTTCTCGTTTTTGACAACGGCATGCTCAATTGGCAAACCGTGTGTATCCCAACCGGGAACATAAGGGGCATCATAACCTGTCATTGACTTATAGCGGACGATGATATCTTTTAATACTTTATTCAAAGCATGACCGACATGAATATCTCCGTTGGCATAGGGAGGACCGTCATGCAAGACGTATTTCGGACGCCCCGCCGTCCGTCGTTGCACTTGCTCGTAAATTTGCTGCTCTTCCCATTTTTTTTGGATGTCAGGTTCTCTTTTGGGCAGATTTCCTCTCATCGGAAAATCTGTTTTTGTAATTTGCAATGTTTGTTTGTAATCCATTTGACTCACTCCTTATCCTCATTCGGCTCATCTTGTTCAAGCAAGTAAAAAACCTCTCATCCCTTAGGGACGAGAGGTTCGCGGTACCACCCTAATAAACGTATATCCAAAGCGACATACGTTCACTCTACATTCGTAACGCGAATGAAACGGGGCCGCTTACTACCGTTCAGCCACCCAACTCCCGGGTGATCTTCAATAACCGGTTTCCATCGGGCTTGCACCATCCCCGACTCGCTGTCAGGAAACAGCAGGTTATTTACTGTCCCGATCAATGTCCATGCCTGTATCCTGATTGTTTAAAGATAGTCGTCTTCTTATCTATTATAAGCAGTATAATAGGATCGCAAACATGGTGTCAAGATTTGCTTCACGGAAGAGAAGACGCTATTTGGCGATATCCAGTTCCTCAACTTCTGCTTCAGTCACTTTATCCCAATCATCATCTTCAAGCATTTCCAACTGTGCTTCCAACAATGTCCGGAACCGGCTGCGGTAAATAGCCGCTTGTTTTTTCAATTCTTCCACTTCAATAGCAATCTTTCTCGACTTGGACAACGCTTCATTAATAATCCGATCGGCATTTTTTTCCGCTTCCTTGACAATCAGCTGCGCTTCTTTCTTGGCATTCGCTTTCACTTCATCAGCCGTTTCCTGAGCGACAACGATCGTTTTGCTCAAACTTTCCTCAATATGATTGAAGTGTTCTAATTTCTCCCGTGCCTCTGCCGCTTGGGATTCCAACTCTTTCTTCTCCCGAATCAAAATTTCAAATTCCTTAATGACCAAATCTAAAAATTCGTTGACTTCATCTTCATCATATCCTCGGAACGCCCGTTTAAATTCCTTATTATGAATATCGAGTGGCGTCAAAGACATCCTGTGCACCTCCTGCATCAGTTCAATTGAAATTCAACCTTCAAATGCTCATTCAACCATTTCGACAAAATTAGCGAAATTCCTGCTTCATTAGTCTTTCTTTCCCAACAAAACACGGTATTTCTGTTTTTTGGTCATCATTTCAATTCCGGCAAACAGATACCGGCCGAAACCTTGCACGGACAGCACATCCCCTTCTTCCACCGTTTCCGCCGGTTGATCGACAATCTTCCAATTCACTTTCACCCGACCGGCTTTAATCAGCCGGGTTGTTTTCGTCCTCGATAAACGGATGAGTTCGGAAACGATCACATCCACTCGCAAGGAACTGACCGTTCTGTTGATGTACTGCCATTCATCTTCAGGGATTTTTAAATGAGACCAATCGACGCTGGCACAAGTGACCGGCACACGACCGATTTTCTGTAAATGAAGTTGGATAAAGTCGGCCATTTCAGCGGCCACAATCACCTGGGCCTCGTCTTCCGTCATTAAAATATCCCCTATCATGGTGCGCTTAATGCCCAAACCGGCCAATGAGCCGAGAACATCCCGATGGCGCCAAGATCGTGGGGCCGAGCTTTTCCCTTGTGATGGACCGATGGAAAGCAGGGCCATTTGAAATGTTTCGGAATCCACCTGTACATATTCGGGAACAATCAATCCTCTTTTTCGTTCCGCCTGCTCATACCCGCCAAAAAAAAGAACTTTGATATCTGTGAACGAGCCGGCCACGGAACGTAAAATGAATTGTTCACGCGGATCCAAAAAATCGGTCAGACGCGTTTGATGTCTGACGCTGGCATTTTCAGCCCATTCGAGCACACGATCGACGAAAGGCTGTTCGTCTGGGCGAAAATGTTGATGAATACTCATGATTCGTTATGCTCCAAAAATCATATTCAACAAAGCAATCGCACCGCTTTGGGCCAGTCTCAGAGCGATCAGCGCAAAAATTGGGGAGATATCGATCATGCCCAGCGGCGGAATCAGCCGGCGAAACGGTGCCAATACGGGCTCCACCAATTTGCCCAACGTTTCTCCAAAAGCCGATTCACGCAAATTCGGAATCCAAGACGACAAAATATAAATGAAAACCATGATCGTATAAATTGAAAAAAAGAGATCAACAAAACGGTATAAAAATTCCTGCATGCTTTCACCTCATTCTGGCATCAAATTCATCTTCCTCTGGAATTAAATTCATCTTCCGCCCATTCGGCAATCGATCCTTGAATATGTATATGGTCCGGCGTGCAAAGAAAGGTCTCGCTGCCTATTTTCTGAATCTCTCCTCCAATAGCATACACCGTTCCGCTTAAAAAGTCGACGACTCGCTTTCCTTCATCATGAGGCAAACGCAATAAATTAATAATGACAGGCCTGCGGTTTTTCAAATGATCAGCAATTTCCTGGGCCTCTTCATACGTATGAGGCTGCATTAAAACCATTTTCGCGCTTTGTTTGACCGACTGCAGGCTGACGACATTACCCGGTTGGACGTCAGCAGTCTGGGATTCCGAATGCGCCGCTCCATCCGCAGACCATTCTTCCTCTAGATGAACGTGATCTTCAGCCAACTCATTTTTTTTCTCCGGCTGTTCACCACCGGCCAAACCAAAAAAATGCATCACTTTATAAAGCATACCCATATCAGATCTTCTCCTTTGTTGACTCGCTTGTTTTTCTACCGACCAAACAAGAGCCAAGCCGAATAAAAGTGGCACCTTCTTCAATGGCCACTTCATAATCGTTGGACATCCCCATCGAACATTCCGTGGACGGTGCATGAGGCCATTTTTTTTCTTGCAGCGTCAATTGCAACTGTTTTAGCCTCTGAAAGACGGGTCTCGTTTCTTCAGCATTGCGTACATGCGGGGCCATCGTCATCAAACCGATGACGCGTATATGCTCGTATTCGGCCAATTGTTCAACAAACGTTTCCACTTCTTCTGCCTTGAGACCATGCTTGCTTTCTTCCCCGGACACATTCACTTGCACAAAGCAATCCACCGTCCGTCCCAGTTTTGCAGCCCTTTTCTCAATTTCCTTGGCCAAAGAGAGACGGTCTAAAGAATGAATGTACCGGCATTTATCGATCACATACTTCACCTTATTGGACTGCAGATATCCGATAAAATGCCATATGCCGCGTTGACCCGCGGCTTCCCATTTCCGGCGCACATCCTGCGCTTTATTCTCCCCGATATGTTCGAGACCGGCAGCCAGCGTTTCTTTGATCCTTTCCACATCCACATATTTCGTCACGGCCACCACCTGAATGTCCTTCGGATGGCGGCCGCTTCTCTGACAGGCGCGCTGTATGTTTTCTTGTACTTTGATCCAGTTGCTTAAGACACTCATGATCATGATGACTCCTTTTTCAGGGCCAAAAAACTGGCCATCCTTCCCGTTTTCCCCCGATCTCGCCGATGGGAGAAAAATAAAGATCGGTCACAACTCGTGCACCATCGAGACACTTCGATATGATCTTCCAATATTCCTGCTTCGCGTAAAAAATCGACATTAATCTGTTTCAGATCCAAATCATATTTTCCGTTCCCTGTTTCTTGCACCGCTCCATCGGAAATCATGTCCCTCAACGATGCAAACTGATCGACGACACGATCATCCACCTCATAACAGCATCCTCCGATGGAAGGCCCTAACACAACCCTGATATCTTCCCGCAGGGATCCGAACTGTTCCACCCATGCCGAAATTAACTTCACCCCGATGCGTCCCGCCGTCCCTTTCCATCCGGCATGCGCCAAACCAATCAGGCGTTTTTGAGGATCAAAGAAAAATAGGGGAACACAGTCCGCATAAAAAGAAACGAGCAATATGTCCGCTTGATCTGTATAGATAGCGTCCACATTCGGTATGGCATCCTGCACTGCTTCCTTTCCCCTGCCCCGATCGATGTTTTGGACGTAATACACGTTCGAACCGTGTGTCTGTTCCGCACACGTAAAAGCAGCAAAAGACAATCCGAGCCTAGCAGCCAGCCGCTTGCGGTTGGCGACGACATTGGCCGGCTGATCGCCGACATGCAGTCCGAGATTGAACGTATTGTATGGAGCATGGCTTCGGCCGCCAAGTCGTGTCGTAAAACCGGCCGCGAGGCCCGGATAGTGCTCCTCCCAGTGTTTGATTCTTAACAATCCGTGCCGATCAAGAACAAAGGCATCTCTTTCTCCCATCACCGTCACTCCCTGCTTTTATCATATCCAATACGGTTGGCAAGCTCAACAATTAGAACGAAGTATTCCATCCATCTGTTTCAAAGTAAATAAAACCAATCTCCCCAATCTCTTTCAAAAAATAAAACGTTACCCTAAAATGCAGGGTAACGCCTGGCTTGAAGATGACTGCTTAGATGGCTGCTTA
>CALBTX010000094.1 GCA_937967685.1 uncultured Bacillaceae bacterium
CGCCAAACCGTTGACAGGCATCAGGAAAGTGATTGCCCAGCGCATGCACTCAAGTTTACAACAAAGTGCGCAATTGACCATGCACATGAAAGCGGATGTCACGGACTTGATTGCCGTACAAAAAAAGATGGCTGAAGAAATGGAGGGGGAACAGGACAAAACAAAATTAACCCTGACGGTGTTTATCGCCAGAGCAGCCATTTTGGCTTTATTGAAGCATCGCCAAATGAACAGCACCTTTAAAGACGAAAGTATGCATATCCATGATCATGTTCATCTGGGTGTGGCCGTGGCACTGGAAAACGGTCTGGTTGTTCCGGTCATTCGCCATGCCGAACAGTGCTCCTTGATGGAATTGGCTGAGCACATACAGACGTTGAGCACCAAAGCGCGCCATGGGGAGTTAACCAATGAACAAATGAAAGGTTCCACTTTTACGATCACCAATTTGGGTGCCTATGGGATTGAGACATTCACTCCGATACTCAACCCCCCTGAAACAGGCATATTGGGCATTGGGGCGACAGCAGACGAACCTGTTTATGTTGGAGACAGTTTGCAAAGAAGAAGTTTGTTGCCCCTCAGTTTGACGTTTGATCACCGCATTGTGGACGGTGCCCCCGCGGCCCGGTTTTTAAGTGATGTGCGCAGCTATTTGAGCAAACCTTACTATATGTCCATGTTCTAAGACTTGATGTTCATGTTTTAAAATTGACCGCTTAGTATAAACCGGCTATATAAGCCTGTTCATGACTGATTGGACTTTTGTGATCTAGCCGTATGCTTGGCATTAAGCTTGTCTTTGTGATTCGAAAGCACCGGAAAATCATGGCCTGAAAGATGCCTGAAACTCCTTTTCTTATGACTGGAAAAGGAGTTTTTTTATGTTTTAAAGCTTTATTTCTTTATTAAGCTTTTATTTAAGCTTTATTTAAGGTTTTATTTAAGAGCGTTTAAGCTGGAGCGTCTATAGTTGGAAATGTCCTGTTCCTAAAGGGTGTTCGCGGAGCTTTTTGATGAAGGAACGTAAGGAAAATAGGAGGAAATGGGGAGATGAAAGTGTTGTCTCGTCTAGGGTTATCTCAAATTTTGCTGTTTCTTTTCTTTGGTTGGATCGGGGCGGCCATTATCGCAGCGATTTTTATCTTTAACTAATAGCAAGAGGAGTGAATGTGATGAAACCTGTCCTACAAGCCCGCAACTTGACCAAAATTTACGGTTTAAACAAGGGAGGGGTGCCGACAAAGGCCCTGGATCACTTTTCCATCCAGATTGCCGAGGGGGAGTTTGTCGGTGTCATGGGGCCATCCGGGAGCGGCAAGACGACCCTGTTAAACATTTTGGCCACGATTGACAGACCGACGTCTGGTGAATTGAAGTTGAACGGACAAAATCCGGAGCACTTGAAAAACCGAGACCTGGCGTTATTCAGAAGAAGGCAGCTCGGATTTATTTTCCAGGATTTTAATTTATTGGACACGCTGTCTATCAAAGAAAATATCATTTTGCCTCTCGTACTTGAAAAAGTTAAGGTAAAGGAGATTGAGAAACGTGTCCTGGACATGGCCCGGATGTTGAAGATTGAACACATCTTGCATAAAAGAACATACGAAGTTTCCGGAGGACAGCAACAGCGGGCAGCTGCGGCTCGCGCGCTCATTCACGAACCGACGCTGTTGTTGGCTGACGAACCGACGGGAAATCTTGATTCCAAAGCGGCTCAAGATTTGATGCATTCGTTGCGGCGGTTGAATGAGAACCGGGGAGCGACGATCATGATGGTCACCCATGACCCGTTTGCAGCCAGTTTTTGTCGGCGTATCGTCTTCATCCAGGACGGTCAGTTATTCGGAGAATTGAAAAGATATGCTGATCGAGAAACTTTTTTGGAAGACATTCTGGCCTATTTGTCGAAACTGGGGGGAAAACGCGATGACATTTCCGCAACTGGCGTTTAGAAACATTCGTGGTCACTGGCATAGATACACGGCCTATTATTTTTCGACCGCATTGACGGTGCTCATCTTTTTTGTCTATGCCGCTTTTATTTTTCATCCGGACGTTGTTCAGGGGACGATGCATGAAGGGGTACGCAGAGGGCTGATTCTGTGTGAGGTGATCATCATTATTTTCGCTTTCTTTTTCATGCTTTATGCCGTCTCCGCTTTTCTCAAGTCCCGACAGAAGGAATTCGGTTTGTTGACGCTGATGGGCCTGACAAAGGGACAAGTGCGCCATTTGATTGTCTATGAAAATTTACTCATTTCCCTTCTGTCTATCGGGACAGGGATCGGGGGAGGCGTCCTCTCAGCGAAACTTTTTTTTGAAGGCATCGGTTCCTTAATGACCATCGCGGATCCCTTGCCTTTCGTCATCGCACCCAAAGCCGTCTGGCTGACGTTTATCGTTTTTCTCGTTCTCTTTGCCCTGTTGACTTTGCTTTCTTTAGTACGGATAAACAGTCAAGAAATCATCCACTTGTTGAAGGAGGACAAAAAGCCGAAAAAGCCGCCTGTTTTTTCTAAGTGGCTCGTCGGTGTATGCATCGTTTGCTTGGGACTCGGTTACGGGATCGCCTGGTTTTCAGGGATGAAGATTGTGCTGACGATGTTTCCCATTTTGTTTTTTACGGTGCTGGGGACGTATTTTTTATTCACTCAAGGAAGCGTCGCCATCCTGCGAGGAATGCAAAACAGACGCGCGTTTTTGTACCGACAGACGCACTTGCTGACCATTTCCCAGCTTGTTTTCAAAATGAAGGATAATGCCCGGGTGCTATTCATGGTGGCCGTTTTGTCAGCGGTGGTTCTGACGGCCTCGGGGGCGATGTATTCGCTGTACAAAGGTCTGATGAATGATATCACCCGTTTCACACCGCACACATTCGGTTACTCTGAGTTAGGGGTGAGTGCGCATCAAGTGCTGGATCCCGACAAAGTGCAAACCATACTTGATGAGCATGACGTTGAGGTGATCCGCCATGACCGGCTTGTCGGCATTCCCGTCCAAATGGATGTGAACGGAGCCGGTGAAATGTTTACCGACCGTCCCGCACTGCTTATTTCTGCTGAAATGTACCGCCAACAAACGGCGAAGATGGATGGGATTGAGCCGCTCGAAGTGCAGCACGGTCAGACTGTGCTCATTGATTCGATGTGGGAACGTATGGCGGAGATCGGCTTAGATGAAGCCGACTTACAGCTGGGGATCGGTGACAAAGCAGTTTCCCTGCCCATCGTCCAAGTTCGGGATAGACCGATCATGAACACAGATTCGCGGGCGATGTCCGTCATTGTCGTTCATGAGCAGGAGTATGAACAGTTGGCGGCGTCGGTTAGCGATGAAGAAAAAGTTGTTTATTACGGATATGAACTGGCCGATTGGGAACAGACAAGCGCTGTCGTTCAGGACATTGAGAGCAACGTGCCCGAAAATGAGCGCATGTTTTTTTCCTCACGGGTAGAGCCTTATTTGCGGATAAAAGAAATGTTTTCTTTGACGCTGTTCGTCGGCATGTTCGTCAGCATTTTGTTTTTCATTTCCGCTGGAAGCATGTTGTATTTTAAACTGTTTACCGAATGGCAGGACGACCGGGCTCAGTACAGAGCCTTGAGCAAACTCGGTTTAACGGTCAAGGAATTGAAAAAAATATCCACTGTGCAAATCGGGATGTTGTTTTTCTTGCCGTTTTTGGTGGCGGTGGTGCACGCCGGGTTTGCCTTGAAAATTGTCCAGGATTTGTTGGGTTCGAGTGTCTGGCAGTATGGACTGACGGTCGCCGGGATTTTCTTCTTGCTGCAAAGCCTCTTTTTCCTGCTCAGCCGTCGAGCGTATTTAAGATTGGTTGCCAAATAACGTTTTGCTGTTTGCGGTTTATACTTTATTCTCCTACAATGTAAAAGAGAAATTGTCAAAATTGTAGAGAGGCTGGAAAAAGTCTAAGACTTATGGCCAGCGAAAAGGTGCAAGAGATATGTCAACGTCAGCATCAGCGGTGGTGAAGTTCGATGAAGCACATTTTGTATATTGAAGATGATCACGAGATCGGCGAATGGGTCAAAAATGATTTGCGGGACAGAGGATATGAGGTGACTTGGCTGACCGATGGACAGGATGCCCACCATTATATCCAGCGGGTGGATCTTGTTATTTTGGATGTCATGTTGCCGGGCCTGGACGGTTTTACGGTCGGCCAGCGTTTGAAAGAAAAGGCTCCCGATGTTCCCATTTTAATGCTTTCCGCGAGGACGGCCATTGAGGACAAAGTGGAAGGATTGACATTTGCCGACGATTATGTAACGAAACCGTTTCATCCGGAAGAACTGGCGGCCAGAGTTGAAGTCTTGCTTAGAAGGTTTGCATCGACGGATGTTCAGCCCGTTCGTCTGCAGCATTTGGATGTCTACTTATCCCAAAACCGGGTTGTCAACAGAGAGACAGGCGAGGAAGTCACTTTGACCGGTAAGGAACACCGCTTATTGACGTATTTCTTGCGTCACCCTAACCAAGTGTTGACTAAAGAGCAATTGTACGAGGCGGTTTGGGGAGAAATGTTTGCTGGCGGTGATAACACGATCATGGTGCATATCCGTCATCTGAGGGAAAAATTGGAACGTGATCCGAGCCGTCCGACCGTGATCGAAACGATTCGCGGTCTCGGATACCGGGTGAGGCTATGAAACTGGGTAGCTCTCTTTTGGTCAAATACATGGGTGTCATTGCTTTATACCTGTTGCTTTTACCTTTATTGTTTGTAGTTTTCCTGCTTGGCTATAACGTGTATCATTACGGCAACGGGTTTGTTAATTGGCAGCCGTCAAAATACACATTAAATGAAATCGAAGATACCTGGCATGAGACAGCCCAACGCTTGACAGGCTTGTCCGAAAAGCAAAAAATAAAGCACTTGCTGGACATGAAGCAGAAGTATCCGGAATCTACGTTGTTCTGGGTCGATGAACACGGTGAATTGCGCTTTAAGAGGCCGACAGAGGCGGATCTGCCTCAAAAGTGGACCCCGTCCATGATTGTCAAATTTATGAAAGAGAGCGTGTGGGCCGATCCTTTCACCGTCGTCGCTTTGCTCGGTGAGCAAGAAAGTGATGGATTTATCGTCATTCAAATGCCTCGGAAATACACCGAGAGTTCCGGGGCCTCTGAATCGATTTTTTCCTTCTGGGTACTGATTGGCGCCAGCATCTGCCTGTTTATCTTCCTGTCTTGGTTGTTCTTCAATCGCATTCGCAGACGATTGTTGAACTTACAAAACGTCATGCAAGAAGCTCAGAACACCGGACAATTTCGCACCGTTTCCGTCCATAACCATGACGAAATTGCCGACTTGGAGCATTCCTTTAACCGCATGGCTGTTCGCTTGCAGGAAAGTCGGGAACGGGAAAGGCAGGAGGAACGGCTGCGGCGGGAACTGATCGCCAATTTGTCTCACGATTTGCGCACCCCGTTGACCGTTCTCAGAGGCCAGGCCTACCAGTTGAAACAAGAAGCCTTATCTGAAGAGGGTCAGCAGTCTTTAAAAATCATTGACGACAAAATTCGTTATTTGGGGGAATTGATTGAAAATCTGCTCTCGTTTTCGTTATTGTCTGCCGGCAAATACCCCTTTCGTCCCGAAAAAAAAGATGTCGTTCGTTTGTTGCGCTCCATCGTCGCTTCCTGGTATCCGATATTGGAAAAGGAGGGCTTTGAAGTTGACGTCAATCTCCCGGATGAGCCCGTCTATTGGGAGGTGGATCCGCTGTGGTTTCAGCGCATTTGGGATAATCTGTTTCAAAATGTGCTCCGTCATGCCAAAGAAGGGAAATATGTTGGCGTAGCATTGGAGAAGAGCGAGCGGGGGACGTGTCTGCGGTTGGCAGATCGGGGGCCCGGTCTGGACAGTCCCTCAGCCGCGAAAGGAACGGGCATCGGATTGTCTATCGTTTCCTTAATGGCTGAAGAGATGGGGTTAGTTTGGAGGATGGAAAGCGGCGGGAACGGGACGCGCTGTTTCCTGTGCAAGTTGTGAGCCTGTGCAAGTTGTGAACCTGGAAAATCTTCTAGCCTTGATAAACCTCCTTTTGTCCTTCGCGACTCGTGATGGCAAAAGGAGGTGATTTGTGACACAATGTTAGACCCGGCGGTGTAAAAAGCGGTCGATGCGTTCAAGGGCCTGTTCAAGCTGTTCCAGTGAGATGGCGTACGTACAGCGAATGTACCCCTCACCGCTCTCACCGAAGACGTTGCCGGGAACGACGGCTACTTTTTCTTCCAAAATTAATTGTTCGGCAAATTCGGTGGAGGAGAGCCCCGTAGACCGAATCGAAGGAAAAGCATAAAAAGCGCCTTGCGGCTGATGGCAATCCAGTCCGATCTCGCGGAATGCACGAACGATATAGTTCCGCCGCTGTCTATAGCTTTCCACCATTTTGTCCTTTTCTTCGCGTCCGTTTTTCAACGCTTCAATGGCCGCCTTTTGACCCATGATCGGCGCGCAAAGCATCGTGTATTGATGAATTTTGATCATCGCCTGAATGATATCTTGCGGACCACAGGCATAGCCGATTCGCCAGCCGGTCATGGCAAACGCTTTGGAAAATCCCGATATCATCACGGTTCTGTCCCTCATCTGTGGAAGATTGCAGAGGCTGACATGCCGGGTATCATATGTCAACTCGGCGTAAATCTCATCCGCAATGACCAGCAGGTCATGAGATTCAATCACTGCGGCGATGGCTTCCAATTCCTGGCGGGTCATGATGGAACCGGTCGGATTATTTGGGAAACAGAAAATGACCGCTTTCGTGCGGGAAGTGATTTTCGATGCCAGATCTTCTGGTGTCACTTTAAAATCTTGATCCTGATACGTAGGGACCGTGACCGGAACGCCTCCGGCCAAACGGACAACAGGATCGTAAGACACGTAACATGGTTCGACGACCAATACTTCGTCACCCGGATCGAGGATCGCCCTCAAGGCGAGGTCAATCGCCTCACTGGCTCCGACAGTGACGATGATTTCCTGTTCGGGATCGTAATTCAGACGGAATTCATCCGCCAAATACGCGGTGATCTCTGCTCGCAGCTCGGGTAAACCGCTGTTTGACGTATATGTGGTATAACCTCTTTCCATGGAAAATATACTCGCTTCGCGCACGTTCCATGGCGTGACAAAATCCGGTTCCCCCACCCCCATCGAAATGACATCGTCCATCGCTGAAGCCAAATCAAAAAAACGCCGGATACCCGAAGGAGGAATGGACTGAATCGTTTGGGAAAGTCTGCTCTTCGTTGATGTCTGTGTCTGATGTCTCATGGTGTAATAATCATCCTTTTGTCCTCTTCGTCTTCATCAAAGATGACCCCGTCGTGTTTATATTTTTTGAGAATGAAATGGGTGGCCGTGGAAATAACGGGGTCGATCGTCGCCAGTTTTTGTGAAACAAACAGTGCGACATCTTGCAGTGATTTCCCTTCAATGACGACGGACAAATCATAAGCGCCGGACATTAAGTAGACCGATTTTACCTCCGGGAATTTATAAATGCGCGCGGCGATATCATCAAAGCCAACATCCCTTTGCGGGGTGACTTTCACTTCGATCATCGCCCTGACATTGCCGTGATCTTCCACCTTATTCCAATTAATCAAGGCAGGATATTTGACGATGACGCGTTCTTTTTCAAGCCGGGCGATCGTCTGGCTGATTTCTTCTTCAGGCAAATCCATCATGGAAGCGATCGTTTTTGGTTTTAAGTTGCCGTTTTCTTCCAAAAGATGAAGCAGTTCTTTGATGCGTTCCGGACTCATCTTCTCTCCTCCCGTTCAAGTATGCGCACTGGTTACTGCTTAGCACCATACTGTTTCCGTCAGAGACGATATGCACTCAGAGATGCTATGACTCGATGGCAGATATCCCACGTTCAGTATACCGATTATTTGCTTCGATCACAATCATCGATTTTATTTCAAGGGATCCCCTGGTCAAAACTGGAAAAGGACAGCCCACAGAAAGGTTCTCTAATTGATGGAAAAGGGTTTTTGAATGCTCATGTCGAAACATCTAATGATGAAGCCTATAAGCAGTCGAATGATGTAATGATGAAGCATTTATTTATGATATAGGGTAAGTGATGCATATGGTTGCGTATATATGGTAGAAGATCGAATATAAATTCAAATATTTGGAAAGACACCGCATCCATAGAGGGACTATTCTGTTTATTGCCATTTTTAAAAGAGGAGGAAGATGAAACATGTATACGGCTGAAATGCGTTTGTCCGCATTAGCTGCTGATTTGCGGGGTGGTAAAAAGGATTTGATGCAGTTTGTTCATGAACTTTGTGACCGGATAGAGGAAGTGGATCCACAGCTTCATGCCCTTGTTCCTGAACGTGACAGACGGGCGCGGCTAGTTAAGGAAGCTGAAGATTTATTGCAGCGTTATCCTGATCCCGGAAATCGACCGGCGCTTTTTGGCATACCTGTTGGAGTGAAAGATATCTTTCGAACGGAGGGGCTGCCCACTCAGGCTGGATCACTGCTGCCTTCGTCATTGTTTGACGGTCATGAGGCGCATGCCGTTTCCGTACTGCGTGAAGCCGGGGCGCTTCTTTTGGGTAAAACGGTGACGACTGAATTTGCTTATTTTGAACCGGGTCCGACGGTGAATCCCCACCATACGGATCATACACCCGGGGGATCAAGCAGTGGTTCGGCGGCCGCCGTTGCAGCAGGGTTTTGTCCGCTGGCGTTAGGAACCCAAACGGTCGGATCGGTCATCAGGCCGGCGGCTTTTTGCGGGATTGTCGGTTTTAAACCGAGTTATAACCGCATTGCTAAAGACGGCGTCATTGCCTGCTCCCCATCTTTGGATCACGTTGGATTGTTTGCCCAGGACGTGGCAAGTATCCCATTGCCGGCATCTTTGTTGTGCACAGATTGGCAGGATCCGGCACAAAAGGAACAGATGTCGTTTGAAACGCTGGTGCTAGGCGTACCTGATGGACCGTATTTGTCTCAAATGCCTGCCGAAGGCCTTCAACGTTTCGAAGCCCACTTACGGCAATTGGAAAAGGCTGGCTGGCGAGTTGAACGAGTATCGGCATTTGAACATCTGAATGAGATCGTTGAACAGCATGAGCATTTGATGGCCAGGGAAATGGCGGATGTGCATGCCGACTGGTTTGCGCGATATGCGCCTCTTTATCGGCCCCGGACGAAAGAAAATATCCTCAGGGGTCAAAAAATTTCGGATCAAGAGTTGGCCGAAACCAGACATGCACGGCTGGCCCATCGTCAGGCATTGGAAAAGAGGATGGATGATGCGGGGATTGATTTATGGGTGTGTCCATCCACGCTGGGTCCTGCACCGCAAGGCATTGACTCGACCGGGGACCCGGCCATGAATTTGCCTTGGACGAATGCGGGATTACCGGCGATCACGATCCCGGTGGATCAGTCGGAAAACGGATTGCCTATTGGACTTCAATTCGTTGGACGTTTCGGGCAGGATGAACAGCTCGTATACTGGGCTGAGAAAATCAGTCATTCCATCGGGATGTGATCAAAATCAATAAAAACCTAGCCTGTCAAATGGCTAGGTTTTTCTATCGCGTGATCATCCTAATACCGTTGGTTTTGGCTTTTCCGCACCTTGATCAGTTAATTCACGATATAAATTGCGGTATTCGACAATGGATAATTGATCATGAATATAGCTGCGCTGCACAAAATCGAGTAATTCGTTTGCGTTTTGGGGTTTCACCTCCTTGACCTGCATATAATAACGGGTCAATTCTTTGAGAGTCATGAGATTTCCCTCCTTATGGTAACGCTTACATGGATCATACCATAAAAATGAGCAAAAGCTTGATTTTAGAATATTAAAATTTCCGACAAGATATGACACTCAAAACATGACATCAGTGAAACGATGCATGTGAATCTATGCCGGTTATGTTAGAATGATCACTATATAAAACAATAGAAAGGGGGATTCTGGTGAAAGTGGCAACATCCCAATTGCTTCATGCCTTTCGTCCAGGGATATTCAGCGAATTATCGAAACGAAAGCAAGAAAAACAAGCCTCCGGCGCAGACATCATCGATTTAAGCGTGGGGAGTCCGGATCTGCCGCCCCCGCCATCTGTCATGGAGGCCTTACAGCGCAATATAAGAGACCCTGGTCAGTATGGTTATACTTTGATGGGAATTGATGCATTTAATCGTGCTGTGGCCGCTTATTATGATCAACGGTATGGGGTTTCCTTGGATCCGCACACGGAAGTGCTGCAGGTGATGGGCTCACAGGACGGACTGGTCCATCTGCCAATGGTATTGGCAAATGCTGAGGACATTATTTTAGTCCCTGATCCGGGCTATACGGCATATGAAACAGGGGTTTACCTGTCGGGGGCCGCTCAATTTTCAATGCCTTTACGCAAAGAGAATGGTTTTTTGCCGGATTTGAGCGACATCCCAACACAGGTCGCTCAAAAAGCCAAACTAATGATTTTAAACTTCCCGGGCAATCCCGTCCCCGCATTAGCTGATCGGCATTTTTTTGAAGAAGTGGTTCAATTTGCCAAGCAGTATCAAATACTGGTGGTCCATGATTTTGCTTACAGCGAACTCGTGTTTGACGGCAGACAAGCGATAAGCTTTTTGTCTGTTGAAGGCGCTAAGGAAGTTGGCGTGGAATTTAATTCACTGTCCAAAAGCTTTAATATGGCCGGTTGCCGCATCGGTTATATGGTCGGACATGCCGAGGTGATTGAAGCGTTTGGTCGGCTCAAATCAAATCTTGATTATGGCGTCTTTCTGCCCATTCAGAAAGCGGCCGTCGTCGCTTTGGAGGAAGCGCATGATTTTCTTAAGAAGAACAGGCAGGTGTATGCACAAAGGCGGGATGTTTTAATCGAAAGCCTGGCTTCTCTAGGGTGGCACATTGATCCGCCTCAGGCGACCATGTTTGCCTGGGCCGCTGTTCCCAGAGGAAGGACATCGCAACAATTCGCTTATGAACTTTTGGAAAAAGCAGGCGTCGTCGTCACACCGGGCAATGCCTTTGGATCGCACGGCGAAGGGTATGTGCGCATTGCTTTGGTCCAGCCGGAGGAAAAGATCAAGCTGGCCGCCCAAAGAATCCAGGAAAACATGGGAAATATATTTTCTTCATAAAACTTCTTATAGTATAGTTATATCTAAAGTAGTATCGTCATATCTAAAGTAGTATCGTCGTATGAAAAGTAGTATCATCGTACCCATTGAGTGATTAACGAGAGTATGAAGGGAGAGAAGATCAATGAAAATTATTGTTGCCGGCGGGGATGGCTTTTGCGGGTGGCCGACCGCATTGTACTTATCCAAGCAGGGTCATGACGTGACCATTGTGGATAGCTTGATGAGACGTAAATGGGATGAAGAATTACGTTCGAATTCTTTAACCCCGATCGCCTCATTGGAAGAGCGTGTGGCGCGCTGGAAAGAATTGACGGGCAAAACGATCAAGACGTACATAGGTGATTTAAACCACTATGATTTTCTCAAAGTTGTTCTTGAACAAACTCAGCCCGATGTCTTCGTCCATTTTGCTGAACAACGTTCCGCCCCTTATTCAATGATTGATCGGGAACATGCCGTTTTTACTCAAGTAAACAACGTGGCGGGTACATTAAACGTCTTGTTTGGCCTTCGCGATATTGTGCCTGATTGTCATTTGATCAAATTGGGTACAATGGGAGAATATGGAACTCCGGACATTGATATTGAGGAAGGATATATCAAAATCAAGCATAAAGGCCGTGAAGATGTTCTTCCCTATCCCAAACAAGCCGGATCGATATACCACTTGTCGAAAGTGCATGACAGTCACAATATTATGTTCACCTGCCGCACATGGGGATTACGGGCGACAGACTTAAATCAGGGGATTGTTTATGGCCTGCATACCGATGAAACGCAACTGGACCCTGTTTTAATCAATCGCTTGGATTATGATGGCGTATTTGGAACCGCTTTAAACCGGTTTATTATCCAAGCGGCCATTGGACACGATCTGACGGTATACGGCGAAGGGGGGCAAACGAGGGGCTTCTTGAATATTGTGGACACCGTTCGCTGTATAGAAATTGCGGCTGAGAATCCGGCTGATCGAGGCGAATTTCGGGTGTTTAATCAGTTTACTGAAGAATTTTCAGTCCTTGAATTAGCCCAAAGGGTTCAGAAGGTGGCTGCAGGTAAAGGCATCGATGTGCAAATCGCTCATTTGGAAAACCCACGCGTTGAAAAAGAAAAGCATTATTACAATGCTGCCAATACGAAGTTAAAAGATTTGGGATTAGAACCTCATTTGTTAACGGATGAAGTGCTTGGAGACATTCTAGATGAAGTAATCAAGCATAAAGATCGTGTGATTAAAGAAAATGTGCTGCCTCAAGTCTCCTGGAAATAATCCCTGAAAATGATACAGTCAACGTATTTATCCCGACCTAATCAAAATCCGAAAAAATCATTCCATTTTGTTGTCATATAGGAGTCTTCAATGTATGAAAATTGCAATCGTCTCGGAAACGTTTCTACCTTCAACAGATGGCGTTGTCACACGGCTGACGGCAAGCATAAACTGGTTACAGAAACAGGGGCATGAGCTGCTGATCATTGCCCCTGATTTGGGAGTCAAAGAATATCGCGGAATTCAGGTGGTTGGTTTACCGGCACACCGTTTTTTTCTTTATCCGGACCGGCAATTGTCTTGGCCCAGCCGTCAAGTCGGAAAAAGTCTAAGGATGTTTCACCCTGATCTTGTTCATGTCGTTAATCCAGCTGTCTTAGGGGTTGCCGGTGTTTATTACAGTTGGAAATGGAATTATCCTTTGGTTGCTTCTTATCATACTCGCATCCCGCAGTACGCTGATTATTATGGTCTTCCATTTTTTAAACCGGTGTTATGGTGGTATTTTCGCTTGTTGCACAATCGGGCCGATCTGAACCTGTGCACCTCTCAAACTGTTTACGAGGAGTTAACAGCCAAACGTTTTCGGAACGTGCATGTTTGGAAAAGAGGGGTAGACATTGAACGTTTCGGTCCTCAGCATTATGATGAAGGAATGAGATATCGCCTGACAGGCGGCCAAACAGAAAAAACGTTATTGCTTTACGTTGGAAGGTTGGCTCCCGAAAAAGAAATCGGTCAGATTCGCGATGTGTTGCAAACGCATCCTGACATGTGTCTGGCCATCGTCGGGGATGGACCGGAACGTCAGATGCTTGAGGACCATTTCAAAGGCATGAACGTGGTCTTTACCGGTTTCCTCCATGGCCAGGAGTTGGCTCAAGCCTATGCATCTTCAGATGTATTTGTTTTTCCTTCGACGACGGAGACGCTGGGATTGGTCATTTTGGAAGCCATGGCTTCCGGATTGCCTGTCGTTGCAGCCAGAAGTGGTCCAAGCTGTGAACAAATCGAGGATGGTGTGACCGGATGTTTATTTGATCCGGAAGAAAAAGGCAGTTTGTCGAAGGCGGTGCTCAAATTAAACGATCACCGTTATAGAGAACAAATATCCCGAAACGCATACGAAGTCGGTCGTCAATTCGGATGGGCCGAACCTTCTGCCCAGTTGCTGCACTTTTATCAGCAGGTCCTCGAAAAAAGGCATGTGAGTACGAACAATCTAGATAACCGCCGGATGAATGGGTAAAAGGAACGATGCTTTTATGGCGATTGTCAAATCGAGACGAGGCGCATTCCAAGTTGTTCAATTCAGTATGATCGGCGTTTTAAATGCGTTGGTCGATATCGGCAGTCTAAATCTGTTGCTGCTGATTTGGCCGACCGGCGATCATGAGGTATTGCTGCTCTTTAATTCTATCGCCTACACACTGGCCATTATTAACAGTTATATTTGGAATTCGCGTCTCACTTTTCGCAAGCATGCTGTCAACAATTGGCGAGAAAAAACGCACTTTTTTGTTCAAGCCGGCATCAGCCTGTTGATTAGCAATGCCGTCTTTCTGATATCGATTGACATACTGTCTTTGCTGTCGTTTCCGCTCTGGATGATTCACAATATGGCCAAAGGGTTGGCGATGTTTCTGTCATCCACGGCCAGTTTTTTCTTTATGAAATTCTTTGTCTTCCGCAGACTGAAACGATTTGAACGCTATTGAGCATGGTCAAATAGCTTATGTTAAGATATAAGCTTATGTTAAGATATAGCCGATAGACGAAAAAAACAGTTAGAAGAGGATGCCGTGATGAAGAACTTAGTTGTGATTACAGTTATTTGTCTGGCGCTCATTGTAGGTGGCATCGTCCTCACCGTGATCGGTATTTTGAACACAACCCAGCTGGAGGTGACCGAAGACTTTCAGTCGCAAATTTTACCGTTTAACCCTGATTTGTCCGTTTATTTGCCCCCGACTTATGACCTGAAATTTTATGCTGCTTATCCCGTTCTATATATTCACGGTGGACAAGCATTAATGGCTGACTGGGATGAGGACAATGGGGAAGGAACATTGAAAGATACCTTGGATCGATTAATCAAAAATGATCAACTGGAAGAGGTTGTTGTCGTCACGGTTTACGACGAAGCACATCCTGTGTCTGAGCTGGCTGCTCCTTTAAGAGAGGGTGGAACAAGTCAGGAGGACGAAGCATACATCCGGTTCGTTGATCAAGAGTTGGAGCCCTACATTGAAGAAGAGTACCGCGTTTTGGATCAGGGGGAACATCTCGTTTTTGAGGAACCTGAGCAACAAATCCGTTTGGAAGAACAATTGAAACGATTGGTATTGGAGCATGAGGTAAAAAATAGATAATAGAGATAAATCATGTAAGCACATGGTTTGGCCTGATTTTGCGGAAGCGTGCTGACCTTTATAGGTTGAGCATGCGTTTTTTAACATCTGTCCGGAATTCATCTCCCACTGCCAAACGGAATGAGAGCGGGAGATAAATGACTGATTTTGTTCTATGATGATTTTCGTTGCATATAAAATAATAAACCAATGTCTGCGGGTGTTAAGCAGTCATGA